>JBFHXQ010000123.1:0-8619 GCA_041598895.1 Woeseiaceae bacterium
CGGGCGAGCATCCTCCATACGAGGTCTGGACGACGGCGGACGGCGATTTCATCATATTGAAGGCCCAGGTGGCCGGCTACATGATGACCCGGTACGAGCTCGTCGAGCTCGAGCGGATTGCCGGAATGCCGGCTTGAAGAACCCGCAAGCACCAGACACCGGCGCCGGCGACCTTGTCTAGCCGGTCTCCTTCTCTGCTGTTGCTCGGAGTCGCCAGCGGTCTGTCGCCGTTCGCGATGGCGATTGTCGTTCCCGTGATGCCGGCCATCGCCTCGCGCTTCGGCACGGATTTCACAGAACTGCAGTTCGTGATTTCGGGCTACGTCTTCGGGCTGGCCATCGCACAACCCGTCTGTGGGCTATTGAGCGACCGCTTCGGGCGGCGCAGAGTCATGCTGGCCGGCTTCTCCCTGTTCACCGTCGCGAGCATGCTCTGTGCCCTGGCGGAAACGCTGCCGTTACTCGTCATCGGCCGTTTCCTGCAGGCCATGGGGGTCAGCGTCGGCACCGTTGCGACGCGCGCGATCCTACGCGACACGCGCCGGGGCGACGATTTCTCCGTGGCGATGTCTTATATCTCGGTCGCAATGGGACTCGCGCCGGTGCTCTCGCCGGTCGCAGGCGGTTATCTCGATGCGTATCTCGGCTTCACTGCGATTTTCTGGTTAACCGCCCTGCTTGGCGTCGTCGTACTCATTGGCATGTTCCTGCGCTTGCCGGAAACGCTCTCGCCCGAACACGTTTCCCCGTCAGCGCAGAGACTGCTCGAGAATTATTCGGTGCTGTTACGCTCACGCCCGTTCATCGGCTACACGTTAATCTACGGTTTCGTGCAGGGGGCGTTTTTTGCGTTTCTCGCCATCGGAGCGCCGCTGTTTCGCGATGTATTCTTCATGGACGCGAAAACGTTCGGCGTCATATGGGGATCGATGGCACTGACCTACGTTTTCGGAGCCCTGCTGAACGCCCGAGTCACGCCACGCGTCGGCGCCGTATCGATGATGCGGGGCGCACTCTGGCTTACGCTGCTGGCCGGCGCGTTGCTGTTCGTGAGCGGGATCGCCGATGACCTGACGCCGCTGCGCGTACTCGTGCCGCTGGGATTCCTGATGATGCTTGCCGGCATCACGACGCCCGGTGCGATGGCCGGCGCCGTTCAGCATCACCCGGAGATGGCGGGAACGGCTTCAGGACTGTCCAGTGCACTGGGCCTCGTTCTCAACGGAATTTTCACCGTCACCGCCGGCGCAATCTACGGCGGTGACTTCGTCCGCGTGGCCGCGCTGATACTGGGCGCCTGCTGTGCCGCGGCCGCGAGTATGCGCCTCGCTAGCCCGGCTCGTCCTCGGCGAGCAGGTCGCTGAGCGCCTCGTCGAATTCCCGTGTATGGCCCCGATCGTCGACGCGCTGGAGTTCCATCGTAACGATCCGGAACACCCGTTCAATGTAGGCACGCCGATTTTTGCCCCGTTCGGCACGCGCAGCCTCGTCGGGAACGAACTGGTCGAGTTCGGCGCGATCCATGACGCCTTTTTTCTCGAGCAGGCGCTCGAGTGCATCGATGCGCTCGCGGCTCACGGACAGCTCGCTGACCAGCGACATCACGATCGCCATCAGCTTGTCGACCGCCGGATCCGAAAAATACACCGGCCGTTTGCCTTTCGAGATTCGCCGGATGCGATCGCTCGTCACTTGCGACCCACCAAAATCGGCCAGGCAAAACCGGATTCGCTGTAGCTGTGGCGAATGCTATTGCCATCGGGGCTCGCTCCGTCCATGACGACACTTTCGGCAGCAAACCCTGCCGCCGTAGCGAGCGCCGGCAGATTGGCTTCGGACATGTAAGCGGCGAAGACTTCGTTGTTATTGTAGGTTTCCCACTCGTACATAAACCGTTCCAGCGGCGTTTCGCCGCGCGGAATGTCGAGATGCAGCATCACGCCGTTCGGTCTCAGCAGCCGATGCGTTTCTGCGATGATGTTCCTGAGCGCGGGCTTCGAGGTTTCATGCAGCATGATGTGCGAGATGATCAGGTCGAAGGACTCGTCCGCGAAACTCGTGCGCTCGGCATTCTGCTGACTGAAGTGCACCGGGACGCCGAGCGATTCCGCCCGGGCATGGCCGAAGCGAAGACAGGGAGCCGCGACGTCGATCGCGTGCACCTCAGCATTCGGAAACGCGCGAGCCCAGGGCAGCGTGCTGTTGCCCACCGCGCAGCCCATGTCGAGAATTCGATCAGGTTCGAGCGACGGGTACTGATTCCTGAAGTACGCGACGAGCGTCTGGCCGATGCCGTCGCTTTCAGGACCCAGCTCGCCATCGATATAGATCGGCAGGCCGCCTTCGTACAGCGCGCCCGCCGTCACGTCGTCGGCAGTGAAGTCCGTGTGGTAGCCACCCGGCTGCAGATGAATGTCGAGCGCGCGATGGTAGCGCGGAATTTCGAGCTCCGGATCCAGCTCAAGGGACCCACCCGCGGATCGATTCGCCGCAAGGCTGCGGTATTTGCCGATCAGCTCGTCAAGCTCGCGTTCCGTCGGTGCAATGACAGACTCCCACATCATTTCCTGACTGCGTCTCTGCATCGCGCTCCAGAACTGGTAATAGCCGTCCTTCGTCATCGCGCGGCGGACCTCGTGCCCGTCGGCGAAGCTGCGGCCGTTCTCCCGTTTAAACTGCGGTTCGACCCGCTCTTCGAATACCTGGCGAGTGCCGGGCATCACGTCGACGCGCAGGAATCGGCGAAAGTCACGGACGAAGGCCTGCAACGCCTGTTCGTCGTGGTTCGTCGTGGGCAACAGGTCGTGAGCCGGCATCGTCACTCTCCGCTTCGTTCGTAAAACTGAATAATGGCACCGTCCGGGGTCTTAAGCGACATTAACCGAAGCGAACCGTACGGTTCGACCCGAACGGTCATCGGCGCTCTGTGATTCGGCCAGCCGCGGGCCGCGACAGTTTCGAGCGTTTGCTCGAGATCGTCGACCGGGAAACGCACGGCGAGGATACCGAGATTCGGGGCATCGCAGCGCTCGGCGAAGTCCCGCCCGTCGAGATCCATGATGTCGATCATTTCCATACGGCCGAATTCGCCCGGAACCGGATAAACGATACCGGCTCGATAGCGAACGCTGGTCGTAAGGTTTTTCGGAATGCCCAGCGGCATGAATTCCGGCTTGTCCGCAACGTAGGGCTCGCCCAGGTAAAAGGTCGCGAAACCGAGAACGTCGGCAAAAAACGCGTATGCCGCATCGCGGTCGCGCACCATCTGCATGATGTTGAAAGGCTTCGTCATGCGCCGGAACTCGGGGATTTCCGCAGGCAGCGGCGGTGCCAGCCGCTCATAGCCCTGCACCTGAAGTCCGTCGGGTCCGCGAAAAATCGTGACGTTGAGCGTCGAGTGCCCGAATTCCAGATACGTAATCGGCGTCTCGGTCCACCAACCCATCGCAATGGCATCATCGAAAATCGACTGCATGTTTTTCATGCGCACCATCAGACTGAAATAGCAGCCGGTATCCCAGGGACGCGAGCCCGGGCGCATCGGTTGTCGGTAGCCGGCATTGTCGAATCGGACCAGGCGCACGAGACCGGTATCCTCGCCGGCCGGGCCAAGGAGCAGCGCCTCGCCACTCGCATCGGCCTCCAGCCCCCACGCGGCGATTTCGCTCGGGTCGAGCGCGCCGTGCCAGCGGGCGCTGTAGCCGCCGATTTCGACAAAAAACCGCGCGCTGCGATCGATGTCCGAAACGCTGACGACCGCTTCCTGCCAGACGTTCAGCGTCACGGGCGCGTGCTCAGTGCCCGCCTCGGCAGGCACTGAGGCAGCAAAGACCAGCAAAAAGAGCCCCTTAAGCGGTACCGGTCGCAGGTCTCTGTCCCGTTCGGCAATCAAGCATAATGTTATACTATTATATCTTTTAGCGGTCCGCGACTGCGCGACGACTCGGCGCAGAACCAATGAGTAAGACGCTGTTCGACAAGATCTGGGATGCACATGTCGTCACGAAGCTCGACGATGGCTCAGTGCTCGTGTACGTGGATCGCCTGTTCCTGCACGAACGCACCGGTGGCGTTGCTCTGACGAGTCTCCGCGAAGACGGTCGCAGCGTCCGCAACCCGACTCACGTGTTTGCGACGATGGACCACATCGTCGACACGTTTCCCGGTCGTGGCGACACGACCCTGGTACCGGGCGGTGAATTGTTCATCAAGACGATGCGCAAGACTGCAAACGATGCCGGCATCACGTTGTTCGACATTGGTAATCCCCGTCATGGCATCACCCATCTGATCTCGGCCGAACAGGCAATCACGCTGCCCGGGCTGATTGTCGCGTGTCCGGACAGCCACACCTGCACGCTCGGTGCGCTCGGCGCGATCGGCTGGGGAATCGGAACGAGCGACTGCGAGCACGCGCTCGCCACCGAGACGCTGCGCGCGATGAAACCGAACCAGCTCCGCGTACGCTTCGACGGCAGCCTCGGCAATGGTGTAACTGCGAAGGACATGATCCTGCACCTGATCGGGCGACATGGCGCATCCGGCGGTGCCGGTCATGCGGTCGAATTTTGCGGACAGGCCGTCGCCGAGCTGGACATGGACGCGCGCTTCACACTGTGCAATATGGCGGTCGAGTTCGCAGCCTTCACCGGTCTCATTGCGCCTGACGAGAAGACGTTTGCGTATATCGCGAACCGCGCCTATGCACCCCGCGGGGAGATGTTCGAGCGCTGCAAGGCTTCCTGGCGCAACCTGCGTTCGGATCCGGAGGCGGCTTTCGACCGGGAAATCGCTATCGACGGCGCGGACATCGCACCGACGATTACCTGGGGAACGAGCCCGCAGCATGCGATTGCGATCGATGGAAAAGTGCCCGAGCGAGACGAACTGGCGGACGACGACGCGCGTGCCGACCTCGATCAGGCGCTCGACTATATGGGACTCGAACCCGGTCAGTCGCTGCTCGGCCTGCCGGTCGATGGCGCATTCATCGGCTCCTGCACGAATAGCCGCCTGAGCGATCTGCGCGCGGCAGCCCGGCTCCTCGCGGGCAGGAAAGTGGCGGCCGGTATACGCGCGATCTGCACACCGGGCTCACAGCACGTCAAGGACGCAGCGGAAGCAGAAGGCATCGCCAAGGTTTTCGTCGATGCGGGATTCGAATGGCGCGAACCGGGCTGTTCACTGTGTTTTCACGCAGGCGGCGAGGGTTTCGGTCCCGGCGAACGCGTGATTTCGAGCACGAACAGAAATTTCCGCGGTCGGCAGGGACGACAAACGCGCACGCACCTTGCGAGCCCGGCGACGGTAGCAGCGGCGGCGATCGCGGGCTGCATTACCGATGCGCGCGAGCTGAAACCAATATGAACGCGTTCGATCGGCATTCCGGCATCTGCGCACCGATTCGTATCGACAATGTGGATACAGACCAGATCATCCCGTCCCGGGAAATGAAGCACGTCAGCAAGCACGGTCTCGGTGAAGGCCTGTTCGCGAACTGGCGCTACCGCTACGAAGGCCACACGAGAACGGGAGCGAACGAGGAATTCGTGCTGAACCAGCCCGCGTATGCCGGCGCAACCATACTGCTCAGCGGACGCAATTTCGGCTGTGGTTCCTCACGCGAACATGCAGTGTGGGCACTGCACGACTTCGGCATCAAGGTCATCATCGCCGAAAGCTTCGGCCGCATCTTTATGAATAACTGCGCGCGCAATGGCCTTTTGGCGATCGAGCTCCCGGCGGCTGACATCGACAGACTGCAGCAACAAACGAATGCCTCGCCGCAGACGCGGACGGTACTGGTCGACCTGACCGAATGCCGCGTTCATGCGCCCGACGGCGACGTCTTCGAGTTCACCGTCTCCGAATCCGACCGCCACATGCTCCTTGGCGGTCTTGACTACATCGACTACACGCTTAAGTTCGCAAGCGACATCGAGCGTTTCGTCGCGGCCGACCGTCGCCGGCGGCCGTGGGCGTATTTGTAGTCCGGGCGCCGGTTCCTGCCGGCGGTAACGTCAGGGATCGCTGACCTGCGCGATGTTTTCGCCAATCAGGCGTTCGATCTCCGCGTCGCTGAACCCGATTTCGCCTAAAACGTCGCGCGTATGTTCGCCTGCTCGCGGCGGGCTGCGTAACGCTCCGAAACGCGTCCCGTTCCACTCGAGCGGCAGTGCCGGCAGTCGGGTCTTTTTGCCGTCCGGCAGCGTCAAGTCGAGCAGCCCGCCGGATGTCGCCAGATGCGAATCGTCGAACAGGTCCTCGGGCTTCGCAATCGGCGCGAAAGGCAGACCGCTCTTTTCCAGTTTCTCCATCAGTTCCGCAAGCGTCATGTCCTTGAACGCTGCGGTGACGATCGGAATGATCCGCGCCCGCGCCGCGACCCGGTCGTTGTTGCGGCGCAGGCGCTCGTCTGCACGCAGGTCGCCCAGACCGAAGGCGTCACAGAACGTCTGCCACTGCGAATCGCTGACGACGCCGATGAAAACCTTTTCAGCGTCGGCGGTTTCAAACACGTCGTAGATTGCCCATGCCGAAATCCGCGCCGGCATTGGTGCAGCCGGCGATCCCGTTACGGCGTATTGCGCCATGTGCTGGCCAACGAGAAATACGGTGCTCTCGAACAAGGAACTCTTGATATGCGCGCCTTCGCCGGTGCGATGCCGTTGTTCGAGCGCAGCGAGGATACCGGCGGCACCGAACAGCCCACCCATGACGTCGATCACGGATGCGCCCGCGCGCAGCGGCCGCCCGGGCGGTCCGGTCATGTAAGCAAGCCCGCCCATCATCTGCGCAACTTCGTCGAGCGCAGTGCGATGCTCGTAGGGCCCGCTCAAGAAACCGCGGTTGGAACAGTAGATCAGCGTCGGGTTAGCAGCGCGGAGCGACGCGTAATCGAAGCCGAGTTTATCCATGGCTCCGGGTCGAAAATTTTCAATCAGCACGTCGGCGCCGGCAACGAGTTTGCGGGCAATGCTGGCGCCCTGCTCCGACTTGAGGTCCAGCCGGATGCTGCGCTTGTTGCGGTTGTACATGGCGAAGTAGCCCGCGCCCGATCCCCTGAGCGTGCGCGTCTTGTCCCCGCCGAGCGGCTCGATCTTGATCACGTCGGCGCCGAGGTCCGCGAGGACGAGGCCAGCCGAAGGCCCCATGACCATGTGGGAGAATTCGATGACGCGGATGTCGCGGAGTGGCGGTTCGCTCGCTGGTCTATTCACTGCGCCCCCGGCAGCGCTGCTGTGTTTTTCTCGCGCAGATGTTTGCTAGCGTCGATGGTTTCTTTGCTATATCATTATATCTTTAATGCATCTTAACGGGAAGCGCCGCACGGCGCAGCTGCCGGCGCCGGCGCGACCGGCTTCCGCGGGTATGAGCACGATCGACATTCTGATCAGCGAGGTGGGCCCGCGCGACGGTCTGCAGAGTATTGACGCGATCCTGCCGACGCCGGTCAAAATCGAGTGGATTCGGGCTCAGGCAGCCGCCGGCTGCCGCGAAATCGAGGTCGGGTCGTTCGTGCCGCCGAGCGTGCTCCCGCAACTGGCCGATACCGCCGATGTGGTCGCGGAAGCGAGGCGCATCGACGGCCTCAACGTCGCCGTTCTGGTGCCGAACCTCCGGGGCGCCGAAAACGCGGTCGCCGCCGGTGCCAACAAGCTATCGATTCCGTTCTCCGTCAGCGAAACGCACAGCCTCAAAAATGTCCGCAAGAACCACGAGCAGATGTTCGCAGAAGTAAGGCGCATTGCGGAATTCCTGGACGGTGTTGCCGAACCACACCGCCCTCACTTCGAGGTCGGGCTATCGACCGCATTCGGCTGCACTCTCGAAGGTCCGGTCAGCGAGGACCGGGTCGTGCGCTTCGCGGAGCGCCTCATGCAGTGCGGCGCTGCCGAGGTCGGCCTGTCCGACACGACCGGTTACGCGAATCCGGCTCAGGTCAAGCGGCTGGTACGCAGGGTGCAGGCGACGGTTGGCAGGGAACACATCACGGGCGTGCATCTCCACAACACGCGCGGTCTCGGACTGGCAAACGCGCTTGCCGCCATCGAGGAAGGCATTACGACCATCGACAGCTCTCTGGGCGGATTGGGTGGCTGCCCGTTCGCCCCCGGCGCGAGCGGCAATATCGTCACCGAAGACCTCGTGTTCATGCTCGAGGCCATGGGACTCGAGACCGGCATCGAAATTCCGAAGCTGCTCGAGGTCCGTACTATACTGAAGCGCGCCCTGCCCGATGAGCCGCTGTACGGGTTTACGCCCGACGCGGGTTTGCCGAAGGGATTTGGAACACACTAGGCGGCACTGATAATGACTGATCCGAAATCGATCCGCGCCATCGACGCTGTCGTCAACATCTGGACCGAGGAGGCGTTGTCTCACCGGCCGGACTGGGGCCCGGATTTTTTCGTCGGCAAAATGAAGGCGAAGGATTCACTGATGGCCGGCCTGACGCTCGAACAGATGATCGAGCGCACGACATCCGCCGGGATCGATCACGCATTGCTGATCGCTGCAAAGACGGGCCGACCCGGTCTACCCGGGTGTTATCACATGCCCCCGCAGGTCGTCGCGGATGCGGTGCGCGCGCATCCCGACCGGTTCTCCGGGCTGATC
>JBFHXQ010000124.1:0-8603 GCA_041598895.1 Woeseiaceae bacterium
CCGCTGATGGTCAGCTGCACGAGCCGGCGCGTGTCCCGATTCATAGTCGTTTCGCGAAGCTGGCCTGGATTCATTTCACCGAGACCCTTGAAGCGAGTTTCCCGAACCTTGCCGCGAAGCTTTTCTGCCTCGATTCGATCCAGCAGGCCCTTTCGTTCACTGTGGTCGAGCGCGTAGAAGACCTCCTTGCCGACGTCGATGCGATAAAGAGGTGGCATGGCAATGTAGACGTGACCGGCAAGGACCAGCTCCCGGAAATGCCGCAGGAAGAGCGCACACAGCAACGTTGCAATATGCGCTCCGTCGGAATCTGCATCGGCAAGAATACAGATCTTGTGATAACGCAGGTTATCCAGGTCGCTGCTGCCGGGATCCACTCCCAGCGCAACGCTGATGTCATGGACTTCCTGAGACGCGAGTATTTCGCCGGTGTCGACTTCCCACGTGTTGAGAATCTTGCCTCTAAGCGGCATCACTGCCTGCGTATTCCGGTCGCGCGCTTGCTTTGCCGAGCCCCCTGCCGAGTCACCCTCGACGAGAAATATCTCGCACAGCTCCGGGTCTTGCGACGTGCAGTCGGCCAGCTTGCCCGGCAGCGCAGGACCCGTGACGATTTTCTTGCGCACGACCTTGCGCGCGGCCTTCAGTCGCCGCTGCGCCTTCGAAATAGCCAGCTGTGCGATCTGGTCGCCGGTCTCGGGGTGCTGGTTCAGCCACAGCGCGAAGCTGTCCTTGATGACGCCCGTTACGAACGCGGCAGACTCCCGTGACGACAGGCGCTCCTTTGTCTGACCCGAAAACTGCGGATCCTCCAGTTTCGCGCTCAGTACGAAGTTGAGTCCGTCCCAGACGTCTTCCGGAGCCAGCGCTACGCCGCGCGGCAGCAGATTGCGAAAGTCGCAGAATTCGCGCATTGCGTTCGTCAGGCCCGTTCGAAGCCCGTTGACGTGCGTACCGCCCTGCGGCGTAGGAATCAAGTTGACGTAGCTCTCGGTGACCGACTGGCCTTCCCCGAGCTGCCATGCGAGCGCCCAGTCCACCGCTTCGTTGTTGCCCGCAAGGTTGCCGGAAAAGGGCTCGGCTGGCACCAGCTCGCCACCGCCGATTGCCTCGAGGAGGTACTCCTCTAGCCCGCCCGAATAACACCACTCGACTTTTTCTTTCGGTTTCTCGACCGTCAGCCGCACCGTCAATCCCGGACACAGCACGGCCTTGGCACGCAGGATATATTTGAGGCGCGAAACCGAAAACTTGGCCGAATCGAAATACTTCGAGTCAGGCCAGAATCGAATCGTCGTGCCGGTATTTGCCTTGCCGACCTTGCCGACCACCTCGAGCTTGCCGCGTTTCTTGCCGCCGGCGAAACTCATGTTGTACTCCTTGCCGCCGCGCCGAATCCAGACCTCGAGATTCTTCGACAGCGCGTTGACAACGGACACGCCGACACCGTGCAAGCCGCCGGAATACTGATAGTTCTTGTTCGAGAATTTGCCACCGGCATGCAGACGCGTGAGTACGAGTTCGACGCCGGGAATTTTCTCTTTCGGATGAATATCGACCGGCATGCCGCGTCCGTCATCCGCGACTTCGAGTGAGCCGTCTTTGTAGAGCGTGACCTGTATTTTCTTGCAGTGGCCGACCAGTGCCTCATCGACGCTGTTGTCGATCACCTCGTGCGCCAGATGATTCGGGCGGCTCGTATCCGTATACATCCCGGGCCTGCGCCGCACAGGCTCGAGCCCGCTTAGGACTTCAATGTCCGCAGCGTCGTAACGTCTGCTCATAAACCGGCATGCCCAATGGTTGCGAAGCGAAAGTTCGGGCGGATTCTAGCCCGATTATCGCAGCAGTGCATCCGCGCACGAAATTTCAGAATTCCGCGCGAAAGTACCGCTATCGATTGGCGATTCGGACCCCGTGGTTCAATCGAGATCCGCAATCAAGGCCTGACGAACGTTTTCCGCGACCGGACGAACTTCCACGGTGTAATTTTCGTGATCGATGCCGGCACACAGTTCCGCCCCGCCCCTCAGCGCGTCGATCTGCTCGCTCGGCAGCTCGAAGCGCAGAAAATGCACCGCCGACGTCTTGACGGCGTCGGAGCGATCGAGATCTTCGTCCGCTATTCCGTACACCTTCCCGAAATCGCCAATTTTGACGAACACGCGATTTTCGATCCCGACAAGGCGCGTGAGCATCGCGCGACGTTCGTCGACATCCGGGAACTCGACCATGAACGTCGCTTTCCAGTTCGTGCCGTCGGGGATCAGCGGATTGTAGGCATCGAGCTCGTCCTTGATGCCCTCCGCCTCGAAAATTCGCTCGATTCGCAGCATCTCCTGAATCTGATATTGCATCGTGAGCCGGTCTTCGAAATACAGGGCCGCGTTTGTGCCGAGCTCGATGCGGCGATTCCGTTTGTGCAGCAAAACATCGGAGCGAAATTCGTTGCGGATATCCGAGTATTTTTCGAGCGTGAAAAGATCGTCGCGCGTCAGTTTTTCCATTCGCATTTCCCGGGTTTTGCTGGTGCTGCGCATTACCACAATTATGCTGCCGCGGGATGCCCGCCGCGACAAGCACGAGGACTAGATGCCGTAAGCATGACGCAGCAAGCCCATCGGGTGCTCCGGCGCGTGATCGTCCAGGTCCTGAGCAATCTGCTCGGCCGCCATCGGGCAATCGCTGATGAAATGCCGCGCCGAGGAGCGCTTGACCTTGTTGACGACAGGCCGCGCGATCTTTTTGGAGACCTCGTGGAACTCCTTTTTTACCGCGTACGTGCCGTCGTGACCGGTACAGCGTTCGATCGCGTCGACCTCCGTATCCGGTATGAGCTGGAGCAGATCGCGCGTCTTGAGCCCGATGTTTTGCACGCGAAGATGGCACGGAACCTGGTACGACACCTTACCGAGCGAGTTCGTAAACTCGGTATTGAGCCTGCCGTGCTTATGCCGCAGCATCAGATACTCGAACGGATCGTACATAGCGTCCCGCACCTTCAACACGGCGGTGTCCTCCGGATACATGAGGGGAAGCTCCTGTTTGAACATCAGCGTGCAAGACGGAATCGGAGTGACGATGTCCCAGCCTTTGTCCACCCAGCCCGCGAGCTCCGGAACGTTGTTCTCCTTCGCGCGAGCGACGGCATCGAGGTCTCCGAGCTCGAGCTTGGGCATGCCGCAGCAGGTTTCCCTGTCTGCCAGCGCGACGCGGATTCCGTTGTGTTCGTAGACCGCGACCAGATCTTCGTCGACAGCGGGAAGATTGCGATTGCAATAACAGGTCGTGAACAGCACGACCTTGCCGGTCGTGTCGCCGGCAGGTTCCGCACCCACGCCGTTTGCCCCGCGTCTTGATTCAAGGCGCCTGCGCGCCGTCTTCGTATGGTATTCCGGCACCGGCGCGTTGCGGTGTACGCCGAGACTGCGCTCCACGAGTTTGCGACCCGCAGCGCTTCGATTGACGGCATTCACGGACTGAGCCACGATCGGAATGCCTGCAATGCGGCCCACCTTGTCCGGTGAACTCAGCATGCGATCCCGGAAGGAGGCTCCCTGTTTTCGAAACCGGGCCGCCTTGGCCCGTAGCATCAGGTGCGGAAAGTCGACGTTCCATTCATGCGGAGGCACGTACGGGCATTTCGTCATGTAGCACATGTCACACAGATAGCAGTGATCGACAACGTCCCAGTACACCGGTTTCGGGACCGAATCGACTTCCATCGTTTCGGATTCGTCGACAGCATCGAACAGTGTCGGGAATGCGTTGCAGAGATTGAAGCAGCGCCGGCACCCGTGACAGATATCGAAGACGCGTTCGAGTTCGGCGAACAGCGGCTGTTCGTCGTAGAACTCGTCGGACTGCCAGTCGAGGGGATGCCGAGTCGGGGCCTCGAGACTGCCCTCGCGCTTATCGCCTGTGGATGACATTAGAAAAAGCCGGAGTGTCGAATCCGGCTTCAGTCCTTAATCGTCGAGCGTATCCAAGGCTTTCTGGAAACGATTCGCATGCGAACGCTCCGCTTTCGCGAGCGTCTCGAACCAGTCCGCAATTTCGTCGAAGTCTTCTTCGCGCGCCGTCTTCGCCATGCCGGGATACATGTCGGTGTACTCGTGCGTTTCGCCGGCAATCGCCGCCTTGAGATTCGCCGACGTCGAACCGATTGGCAGGCCTGTTGCCGGGTCGCCGACCTCTTCGAGATACTCGAGATGGCCGTGCGCATGTCCGGTTTCACCTTCCGCCGTCGAGCGGAACACGGCGGCAACGTCGTTATAGCCCTCGACATCGGCTTTTGCCGCGAAATACAGGTAGCGGCGGTTCGCCTGAGATTCCCCCGCAAACGCGTCCTTGAGATTGGTTTCGGTCTTGCTGCCTTTCAGTGACATGGTTGCCCCTCTCCGTCGAATGTTCAGGTGAGTTAGACTCAGTCTAATCGAGCGCTCACTCTAAGCCCGGTGCGTAAGGATGTCAACGCTCGACGGGCAGGATTGACGCCACCGCGCCGCGCCCGGTAGCGTAGCGCATCTCGGAGCACCGGCAGCGACCATGAGCGGCAAGAAACCGATCAATCTGGAAAAGGCGCTCGAGGAACTCGAAGCACTCGTCGAGGAACTCGAGACGGGTGAATTGCCGCTCGAGAAAGCGATGAAGAAATTCGAGCACGGCATCAAGCTCACCCAGAACTGCCAGTCGGCGCTGAAGGATGCGGAGCAGCGTGTTGAAGTCCTGTTACAAAGTACCGGCGGCGAAGAATCGTTACAGGCTTTCGATCTCGAGGACGAAGACTAACGGCGGACCTTACGCTGCTAAATGTCCCGCTAACGGTTACCGCAGGTCAGCGGCCCATCAGCTCCAGCAATGCGATGACCGTCGACTCGACACCCGCCCGCACCGACGGCTCCGGCGCGATCCTGAACAACGGGGAGTGATGGCCAGGCACCGGCGCTCCGCCCGCCGCCTCGCGCTCGAAGTCTTCGACGGGCGTGCCGCCGATACCCCAGTACACGCCTGGTATCGACGGGTTGACCGTGAAGTAGGGGAAATCCTCGGCACCCATGCCCTTCGACGGGCGGTGCATCACGCGATCCTCACCAAGCCGGGTCTGCCACGCCGCTTTCAGCCGTTGAGTCAGCGCCGCGTCGTTGACCGTCGGCGGCACGCTTTCCTCGGACACGAGCACTTCCGGCAGCTTGGCGTCGGGTAAGCCTGCCGCCCGCCCGAGATGCTCGGCGATGCGCCTGATGCCATTGAGCAGCAACTCGCGCGTTTCGGTGCTGGTATTGCGCACGGTCAGCTGCAGGTGTGCCCGATCGGAAATGATGTTGTGTTTGGTCCCGGCATGAAACGACCCGACCGTAACCACGCCAGGATCGCGCGGCGGGAGCTCTCGCGATACGAGGGTCTGCAGCGCGAGAACGATCTGGCTCGCGAGCACGATCGGGTCCTTGCCGCGGTGCGGGCTTGCGCCATGTGCGCCAATGCCGTGCACGATGATGTCGACCGTGTCGGAACCTGCGTATACGGCGCCCTCTGACACATTAATAATGCCGACCGGGTCCAGCGACGATACATGGAACGCAAGCGCATAATCCGGCGTTCCGAAGCGCTCCCAGATCCCGTCCTCGCGCATCAGGCGTGCGCCGATGATGCGCTCCTCCGCCGGCTGCACGACCAGCATCAGGGTGCCCGCCCATTCGTCGCGGATCGACGCCATGTGCCTTGCGGTGCCGACCAGGCTCGTAATGTGCACATCGTGGCCGCAGGCGTGCATCGTCGGAACGACGGTTCCGGTCATCGGGTCGGTCTGCGTGGCCCGGGATGCGTTCGGCAGTCCGGTCTTTTCCTCGACCGGCAAACCGTCCATGTCCGCGCGCATCATGACCGTCGGACCGCTGCCATTTTTGAGCAGCGCAACGACGCCGGTACCGCCGACACCCTCGGTGACCTCGTAGCCGGCATCACGCAGTTCGCGGGCCATGCGCTCGGCGGTCTCGAACTCGACGAGCGAGAGCTCCGGATTGCGATGGAAATGGTCGAACAGCCCGGCGAGGTACGCGTCATAGTCGGCGCGCACGGCGCTGCTCAATGCGTCAGCCACGACCGCATGACTTGCCATGCAGGCAAACAGCGCGGCGATTAGGGCGCGTGTGAGCATAAGTCAGCCTCCGGTGTACCGGGCTGAGATCCGGGGCCGCTAGTTTAGGTGGCGTCTATCGAAAATGCACCGGCTGGCGACAGCTGGACTCGCCCGCACGGCGGGCTCCCACACATTGCTCGCGGACACGGGGACTCAGCGCCGGGCCACGAAAACCGGGACAAAACCGGCTGACCGGCGTGGATCAGGTATTGGCGCCGCCGTTGCCCTGCAGGCGCGTGATCAGCGCACGCAGGAATACCTTGTTGAAGCGGAGCTGGCAGGCCGACGAGACCTGCTCCATCAGCGTCGAGCTGACGCGGAGAATCGTTACCGGCCCGTCGGCGCAGATCGACGCCTGGCGCTTGGCGCCGCGCACGTAGCTGGTCTCGCCGAAGCAGTCGCCGTTCTTCAGCACGCCGAGCGAGTTGCCGTTGGCCTGCACGGACACCTTGCCGGTCACGATGATGTAGAAACGGTCGGCTATCTCGCCCTCACGAACGATGTCTTCACCATCCTTGTAGTCGTGCCAGTCCGATGCGCGCAGAACCTCCCAGATCTCCGCGTGGGAAAACTCGTGAAAAAACGTCAGCGTTCGCAGCAGGTCGAAGTGTTCCTGGTTATCGAGGCTTTCGTACTTCTGGCGCAGGTCCTGATAGACGCGCGTCAACTCGGCCGCCATTGCCGCGCCGCTCGCAAGGCGTTTCTCCGGATCCTTTTGCATCGTCATGGCGACGACGTTCTCCAGAGCCTCCGGCAAATCGTCGCGATACGTATGAATCGGCGGCGGCGTCGCGTACACGATCTGATGCAGCAGCTTCGACAGGTTGTCCGCCCGGAACGGCCGAAATCCCGTCAGTAGCTCGTACATGACCGCGCCGAGAGAATACAGGTCCGAGCGGGGGGTCAGCTCCTCGGACTGGACCTGCTCGGGAGACATGTAGCTCGGGGAGCCGGCGATGCCCTCGATGCGCGACACTTCCGAGTCGCTGACGATCGCGATCCCGAAATCGATGATGCGGACGTCGTTGTCGATCGTCAGCATGATGTTGCTGGGCTTGATGTCGCGATGAATCACGCCGCGACCGTGCGCATAGCGCAGCGCTTTTGCGCACTTATAGATGATCTCGACCACGTCATCGACGCGCAGCAGATTGTCCGGCCGGCAGTAGGCGGCCAGCGTTCGGGCGCCCTGAATGTGCTCGATGACGACATAGTACTTGCCGTCTTCCTCACCGGCATCGTAAATCGGCATGATGTTCGGGTGCTGGAGCATCCCGACCATGTGCGCCTCGTTGAAAAACATTTTTCGCGACACGCGGGCGCGATCCGGGTCCGAATCTTCTTCGATGTTGTAGACCTTGATCGCGACGTCACGACGGTAATAGGGATCGTGGGAGAGGTAGACCGTGCCCGTCGAGCCCCTGCCGATCTTGTTGATGATGACGTACTTGCCAATCTTGTCGGGCACGTCGCCCGGGCGCTCGATTTCGCTAACTGGACTGGCCATTTCGTCTCACAGGTCAGGTCATGAGCCACCCGTACAAAGCCAGCAGTAATGCGGCATACAGTGCGGCCACGAGGTCGTCCAGCATAATTCCGAGGCCTCCGCCGAGTCTGTGATCCAGGTCCCGAATCGGCCATGGTTTGACAATATCGAAGGCCCGAAACAGCGCAAAACCTAGGAACCAGCCGACGACGCCGGGCGGGGCAACCAGCAGGGTCACGTACACGCCGGCGATCTCGTCCCACACGATTCCGCCGTGGTCGTGCACCCCGATCCGCCGGGCGCTTTCGCCGCAAAGCCAGACGCCGGAGACCACGAGCAGCAGCGCGATGCCCAGCCGCAGGCCGAGACCGGCATCGGCTGTGAACCAGGCCAGGCCAACGCCGACCAGGGAGCCAACGGTGCCGGGTGCCCCCGGCACGAGTCCGGTACCGAATCCGAACGCGAGGAAATTCACCGGGTCCGTCAAAACCTTGTGCCAGAGCCTGTCGTTAGCCGCGGTCATCGAAAATGCCGGTAGCCGCTGTCGGCGTGCGCATAGGGCTTGCCGTTTCGCCGACAGTCGAGGCCCGGCGTGCCACGCACGACGCCGATCTCCGTGACTGCAAGGTCATCCGCTTGCGGCACCTCACCGTCGCCGAACGTAAAGCACAGCTCGTAATCGTCACCGCCTGCGAGCGCGAAGTCGAGACACGTATCGGCGTCGAAACGCGATTGCAGTGCGGCCGATATCGGCAACCGATCGCACTCGATTTCGCCACCGACACCGCTTGCAGCAAGGAGCTTGTCGAGATCCGTAACAAGGCCGTCGGAAATATCGATCGCGGCGCTGGCCTGCCCGGCGAGCGCCCGACCGTATGCAACGCGCGCCGCCGGACGCAGGAATCGACGCACGAGAATATTGTCCGTCTGGCCGCCGGCCAACAGCGTAAGCCCGGCGGCCGCATCACCGACCGTTCC
>JBFHXQ010000125.1:0-8588 GCA_041598895.1 Woeseiaceae bacterium
CGCCATGACTAGGCCCCCCCGCCGCTCGCGGCGGCCTTGATGGCACTCTTGATCCGCGGGTACGCCATGCAGCGGCACAGATTGCCGTTCATCGCTGAGTTGATGTCCGCATCGCTCGGTTTCGGATTCTGCGCCAGCAGGCTCGCCGCCTGCATGATCTGGCCGGACTGGCAGTAGCCGCATTGCGGCACCTGTTCCGCGACCCAGGCCTCTTTGAGCGCCCGGCCCGCACCGTTGTCCAGTCCCTCGATCGTCGTTACCGCCCGGCCCGACACCGAGCCGAGGGGCGTGACGCACGACCGGGTCGCGCTGCCGTCGATGTGCACGGTACAGGCACCGCACATTGCGATACCGCAGCCGAATTTGGTGCCCTTCTGCTTGAGCTCGTCGCGAATGACCCAGAGCAGCGGCGTGTCCGCCGGGCTCTCTGACGTCACCGCCTTGCCGTTCAGTTCGAATTCGATCACGTGATTCCCCGTCTGGAACTTGTCATTTATTAATTGAGTGTAGTGCAGATCTGCCTGCCGCCCCGCCCCACCGCCGGCATCGTCAATATTCGCATATTATTGCGACCTTGCGCGATGCCTGTTCGACTTCGGCATCGGTGCTCGCCTGCAACAGCTGGTCCTTTGCCGCATGACACTGCTCTGCATCGCGCAGATGCGTCGGATCGACGGCCGGCGCCGGCCCGTTGACGCACAGCGTCTTCGGTACGCGCCGGATATTCGCATACTCGCCCCGCTCGACGGATACGCAATCCCCGACCTGCATGTATCCCTTCTCCGTGATGAACTGCGACAGGCTGCCGTCCGCGAACTGCAGGCGGTAGCTGTAGCCGAGCCGGTCCCCCTCCAGCGCCTTCACCGCGAGTGCCCCGAGGGCTGCGCCCCCGATTCCGGTGGCGACCTGGCGCCCCCGCGAGCGGTCGCTGGCGAGCACGAGGCCGGTGAAGCCTCCGACGACGGCACCCGCCGGCGCCGCGGACGGCATGCGCACGCGCTCGATGTCCGTGATCTGCGCATAGCGAACCCTGAGCTCGTATCCCCGGGCCGCCGGCGAGCCCTGACCGGCACAGGCTGCGAGTACCGCGACCATGCCGAGGCCGACAACTGCGTTTCGGATTGACATAGCTGATAGCTCCCTTTTAGCGTTGCGTCCCGCCGATTCCCCGTTCAACCGGAGTCCGATTCCCGTTTTCGGCGTTTGAAGATATGCGGATTCGCGGCGATGAAGGCCCCGATCCAGCGTTCCAGGAACGACTGGCTGCCGGCCGTGCTGAGGTAACTCCAACCCAAGAGCGATATGACGAGGGCGCCAACCGTATCGACGATCAGATCCCACATCGTGTCGACAAGGCCGCTCTTTTGCATGTTCAGGCCGAAGAACTGGTCCATTGCGAATTCGAAGATCTCCCACAGCGCGCCCATGCCGACCGCGAACATGAACGCAAACAGCGCGACGAATCGTGGCTGCATGTGAATGTCGATATCGTCGCGCTCGTTGAGAACGTAGACGAGCAGAAAGCCGAAAACGCCGAGCAAGAACCCGGACCCGGCATGCAGCACGGCATCCCACCACCAGAAGCGCACGTAATATCCGCGCACTTCGCCGAGAAACAGTGACGCGTAGATGAAAACGACCGCAAGAACTTCGAATTCGGGCGGGATATTGACCGCGATGCGCCGTCCGAGAACGATCGGCAGGAACGTGACCACGATAATCCCGGCCGTGGCCAGAGCGGCCAGCCAGCGTCCCTGCAACAGGGCAAGAATTACGCCGACCAGCAGGATGACCTGCAACGATATCGTCAGCGTGCGATGTATACGCGTTCGGAGAACGAGCACGGCGTAACGGCGGGCCGTCAGGCCGGCTCGATTCAGTCCCTCTCGGCGGGCAGTACGACCGGACGATTAATCGTTTCACCGAGCTCGCGCAGGATCTTCTCCGCCTTGACGATCGGCCGCTGCCGGCGCGCCGAGGGCGCCTTCTGGCTGTCCTGCAGCATCGTCGACAGGTTGCGCAGGTCGTCCAGTGTCTTGCGGAGCCTGCGGTCGATGCGCGCATTCGACCAGATCACCGCGCGCTCCATGTGATGCGTCGTCGCCCACAGATAGCGTCCGGCCAGCGCGTTGTTGCCCCTGTTTCTGGATAAACGCGCCTCGAACAGATAATGCTGCGCGAGCAGCCAGTGCGCACGCCCGAACTGCGTGTCGAACTCCTGCGGCGTCGCCCGGGCGTCTTCGATATTGTCGGCCAGCCAGAGGAGGCGCTCGGACACGGCCATCAGGCCTTCGCCGACTGCCGGCGTCGTGCGCCCGGCCTCCACCTGCAGGTGCCCGGCGCTGATGATCAGGTCGGCACGCGCGGCGTCGAGATCGCCGCGGAAAAGCGCGCGGCGTGCTTCGAGAAATCGCCGTGACGGCACGTCATAAAAGGTAAGCCAGACGGTTTCGTCAACCGTGACCGTGGGGGCCTCCTGCGCGTCTGCGCGCTGCGAAACCGGCGCAACGAAGAAAACGGCCGTCGCCACAATCCACGCGAAAAAGGTTGCGCTCAACTTATGCCTGCTTCTTTCGGATAGTGTCGTCATGATTTTTTATTCCATCGTGAGATACCGATCGAGCAGCGGCATCGCGACGCCATGCCCGCTACCCTCGGTCTGCTCGTCCAGCATAGCAACGGTCTTGTCGAAAATCGCCTGTGCCTCCTCGCGGCTGTTGCCGATCGCGGTCATGCCGAGTTTCCCGTACTGGGAGAGCGCGCCGATCATATAGAACAGGACCCCGGTCCCGGTCCGGTGAGAAAAGCCCAGCCCGCACTGGGAAATGATATCGAAAAGATCCTCCGGCAAGAGCCCGCGATAGGCCGGCGACTTCAGGTTGTCGGTCGCGCAATAGTACTTCGACTCGTCAGATGGCGTAGCGAACAGGCCGGTCGCGGGGTCGAGCTGCCCGCCGGTCAGGAACTCCAGTGCGTGAAACGGCGGCGTCGTGCCGCCCATGCGCAGGTTGATTTCGATCGCGTAGGCGTTCCAGGCACCCGCGTCGTCGCGGCACACGAGAAAGTCGATGCCGAAGCGGCCGGTGACGCCCAGCCTGCTGAGTGCCACCCCGATTTTCTGCGCCTCGCCGAGCAGGAGTGACCGATAGTCGTCGTTGGCCGGGAAGCGGCAGCCGAGATAGGACTGGCCCGTGGAGCCGCCGAGCACCTGTTCGTGACTCGATACGAGCTTTGGCGTGCCGTCGGGGTAAATACGCATCTGAACGCTCGGCGAACGCACATCGCGTCCGGCGACGAGCTCCTCGACGATGCCGCCCATCGCCGCAAACTTGCGCAAGAACGTGGGCACGGTTTCCTGTTTCGAGGTGAAACCGAGCTCCTTCAGGGCAGCCGCAATATTACTGGCGTCTACAGCGCCCTCCGGGTAGGTAAATATGCCGTTGCCTTCGCCGCCGAAGCCTTCGTTGATCTTGACGACCGCCCGCTCGATCGCCGGCCGCTCGCGGCGCAAATCGACCAGTGCATCCACGATGTCCTGCTCGGTCTCGAGGTCCTCCCGGCCGGCCGGATAGGCGACGCCCGCCGCCTGAAAGATTTTCCGGTTGCCGGATTTCGTGCCATACGGGAGCAGCGCCGGATCGATGCCGTTTAAGGGAATACCGAGTTCGACCGCCAGCCTGCGCTCCAGGTCCGTCGAGTTGTAGCAGGTCAGGTACGCGCACTCCCGGTCGACGATGCACTGCTGTATGCGCTTTAAGAGCCGCGGACGTTCGAGGATCTTCTCGGTCAGCGCGCGGGCGCTGCTGTCGTATACCGAGAACAGCTTGAGCCGCTGGCGCGCCTGGCTGACCGAAACGCCGTCCAGGAAGTGCAGATAGTAGTCGATGATGTCGGAATGAACGGGCTGGCTGGTGATGTAGATCAGTCTCGCGTTCGGGTTCCTGAGCCGGATCAGCGCAAACAGCAGGCGCTCCTCGTAATACGCAGCGCCCGTGACCTTGCCGAGCTCTTCCTGATCGACGCTCAGGGACGGAACGATGACCGAGGTGTGCGGAAACGCGGGGTCGGCGCGCAGATTGGCCGAAATATCGACGAGCCGCGACTTCAGCGCGCCGAATTTGGCGCCGATTTCCAGGCTGTCCGGTGTGTCGATGTTACTGCCGTCAGTCATACCGATCCGCGGTCACGTCGCTGCCGCCACTGCGCCGGTCAGCGCGCATGCACTTTGAGCGTCTGCCCGACGTCGTCGAGGATACGCCTCAGCTCATCGTAATCGGGATGCCGCATTCTGAGCCAGGCGTTTGCCATGTAGCCGGCCTCGATCGGCTGCGTCGGCGTGCCGACGTCCGGAAGGTGCGCCGCAACGATGTAGTCGCCGTAACGGTTTTGCACGAATTCGGCGCCGGAGTAGCCCGAGATACGGCCATCGCGGTCCGGGCGCAGCGCGATCATGCCGGCCGCGTAGCGCCGGGTCGGCTGGGCGTGCGGGCGCCCGTGCGCGAGCGCCGTGGCCCACTCGAAGTACAGGTCGAACTCGTTGGCCGCATTGTAGACGTCCCACTGGCAAACGCCCGGTGGCCGGCAGCCGATCTCGGAAAACTTGAGGCCTTTCGGGCCGAAAAACCATTCCATGTGCGTTGCCGACGTGCCGATCTCGAGAATGCGAATGACGTCACGCGTCATCCGCTTGACTTCGTCGTAACCGGGCGCGTCAACCCGATTCGTCGCAACCATTTGCGGCGAAATCCAGCGATGCCGCATCGCGTCGAGCACGTTTGGATAGTAGTGGGTAATGAACTCGTGAGCGACTCGGCCGTCGATCGTCACCGTGTCGATGAAGCCTTCGTGGCCCTCGATGAATTCCTCCATTGCAACCTCGTGGCCGTCCGCAAGCCCGGATTCGACGATGATGCGTTCCAGCGCATCGTCATCGCGAACCCGGAAAGTCCCGGACGCGCCCGCCGCGGCCGGCGGTTTGACGATGAGCGGATACCCGACCGACGTCGCAAACTTCCGGGCATCGTCGGGCGTGACGGCGCGCGCCGAGAGGGCACAGGGAATGCCCGCGTTGCGGAGCACTTCCTTCATCGCGGGCTTGTCGCGGCACAGAAATGCGGTCTTTGTCGTCGTGCCCGGTATGCCGGTCGCCTCGCGAACCTTTGCAACCGGGAGGATGTGAGCCTCGACCGTCGCCTCGAGCCGGTCCACCCAGAGCTGCTTTTGAATACGCTGCACCGCACCGAGCAGCGACGGCTCGTGCACGACGGAGTCGATACGCACGTAGTCGAACAGCCAGTCTTTCAGGTCCGGGTCGAGATACTCCAGCGGTCGCTCGCCGACGCCGATGACGTTCGCGCCGGCGGCGTTCAGCGCGCGCACGAACTCGCGCTGATTGTTCGGAAAGGCGGGCTCAACGAAAATGATGTTCATGCGTTCACCAGCTTGCGGTACAGATCCTCATAGATTCGGCCCTGGTGTTTCCAGGAGAAATCCATGGCCATGCCGTTGGCGATGATCTTGCGCCACAGCTCCTTGTTGGAATAAAAATCCAGCGCCGTGTTCAGCGCCCAGCCGAGGCCCGTTGCGTCGTAGTCGCGAAACAATATGCCGGTGCCCGTCCCGGCCGCCGGATCGATCTGGGCCACGGAATCCGCGAGGCCGCCCGTTTCGCGCACGATCGGCACGGTGCCGTAGCGCAGGCTGTACATCTGGTTCAGGCCGCAGGGTTCGTAAATCGACGGCATCAGGAACATGTCGGCGCCGGCCTCGATCCAGTGCGCGAGTTCGTTGTTGTAGCCGCGGTAAAAACAGACGCGGTCGCGAAAGCGCCGTTCCAGGTCCGTGAAGAACGCCTCGAAGCGGGATTCGCCGCTGCCGAGCACGGCGATACAGAAGTCGCGCGCGCCGAGCATCGAGGGCAGCACCCGCTCCATCAGGTCGATACCTTTTTGTGCGACGAGCCGGGTGACGACGCCGATGACCGGCACGTCCGCGCCGCGTTTCAGGCCGAGTTCCCGCATCAGCGCCTGCTTGCAGGCCGCCTTGCCGCTGAGGTCGTCGCTCGAGTAATTCTCGGGAATGAGGGCATCCGTCTCCGGGTTCCATTCCTCGTAGTCGACGCCGTTAAGGACACCTGCCAGCGACTCGCTGCGCTGACTGAGCAGCGCCTGCAGACCCATGCCGAACTCGCTGCTCTGGATCTCCCTCGCGTAGGTGGGGCTGACCGTTGTGAGCAGATCGGCATACAGCACGCCGGTTTTCAGGAAGTTGATATGGCCGTGTCCGAGATCCTCCTGGTGCAAAAGATGTTCCGAGCCGTCGAGACCGAGGTGATCGAGGATGTCGGCGGAAAAAACGCCCTGGTAGCCGATGTTGTGTATCGTCAGCACGGAGCGCGTTGCCGCGAACTCGCTCGCCCACGCGTAGCGCGTCTTCAGGTACAGCGGGACCAGCGCCGTGTGCCAGTCGTTCGCGTGCAGGATATCGGGAGCGAAATCGATGCGCGAAAACATTTCGAATACCGCGCGCGACAGCAGCACGAAGCGCAGATACTCGTCGCCCGTTCCCGTGTAGATACCCGGGCCGCCGAACAGCTCCGGGCAGCGCAGCAGATACACGGGCAGCGTCGAGCCGGGTAATGTCGTGACGTCGATCGAATAATGGCCGGACAGGGCGCCGATGCGCACCGGCACGTCCTGCAGGTCGGCGATCGGTTCGATCTCTATGTTCGAGGTGTCGATGACGCCGTAACGAGGCATCAGCAGGCGCACGTCGTGACCGGCCTCGTGCAGGTGTCGCGGCAGCGCGGCCGCCACGTCCGCGAGACCGCCCGTTTTTGCGAGCGGCGCAACTTCGGCGCTGACGAAGCCGATCTTCAGCTTTTTCTTCTTTTTCTTGGCCATGGTCGAAGCAACAGTTTACCTATTTCGAAACGACGAAATAGGTAAACTGTCGCCCGAGAGACTGGCCGATGAACGTACTTCTCATTTCACCCGGATATCCCGCAGACATGCCGGAGTTTACCCGCGGCCTCGCCGAATGCGGCGCGCGCGTGCTCGGCGTCGGCGACCAGCCGTTCGGCAGCCTGCCGGAGCTCGCGCAGCGGGCACTGGCCGACTACATACAGGTGCACTCGCTCTGGGACAGCCGCGCAGTGGCCGCCGAGCTGCGCAACCGGCTCGGCGGGCACGAGCTCGATCGCGTCGAATGCCTCTGGGAACCCGGCATCATGCTCGCGGCCGAGCTGCGAGAGTAGTTCGGCGTGTCGGGCCTGACGATCGCCGAGGCGCACCGCTTTCGTGACAAGGAGGCCATGAAGGCAAAACTCGACGACGCCGGCATCCGCACGCCCCGGCATCGCGCCGTGAGCAGCGTCGCGGAGTGTTGGGACGCAGCCGAGCAGATCGGCTTCCCGCTGATCTTAAAGCCGATCGCAGGCGCCGGTTCCGCGGATACCTATCGGGTCGATGATGTCGACGAGCTGCGTGCGGTCCTGCCGCGGCTGCGTCACGTGCCGACCGTCAGCGTCGAGGAGTTCGTCGACGGCGAGGAATACACGTTCGACACGATCACGATCGGCGGCAAGATCGCGTATTACAACATTGTCTGGTACCGGCCGCAGCCGCTGATCGCACGCTCCAACGAGTGGATCAGTCCGCAGATCATCGCGCTGCGCGACGTCGATCGTTCCGATCTCGCCGGGGGCGTGAAGATGGGTTTCGACGTGATCGAGGCACTCGATTTCGAGACCGGCTTTACCCACATGGAGTGGTACCTGAAACCCGATGGCGAGGTCGTGTTCGGCGAGATCGGTGCGAGACCGCCGGGCGCGCATCACGTCGATCAGATGCGATACGCCTGCGACTTCGACGTGTTCAGGGCGTGGGGCGAGGCGATCACGACGAACCGGTTCAGTGCGACGATCGAGCGGCTGTACAACGTCGCGACGATCTACAAGCGGGCGCGCGGCGTCGGACGCATCACGCACATCGAGGGCGCGGACGAGCTCGAGCGGCGCTTCGGCAAGCACGTCGTCTGGAACACGCTGCTGCCGCCCGGCAGTCCGCGACGCGACTGGCGCAAGACGCTGGTGTCGGACGGCTTCATCATGCTGCGCCACCCGGACCTCGACAAGACGCTCGAGATGGCCGATGCCGTGGGCGCGGAGCTGCATCTGTTCGCGGAGTAATAGTTCGCGCCAGGATGGCGCTCCCACGGTAATGTCTCGTGGGAGCGGCTTCCAGCCGCGATAGATTTGTGGGAGCGGCTTGATGGACAGGACAGTCCGAATGTCGCGGAGGCCAGGGATGGCCGAGAGCGACCCAGCCGCGACCGTCATGCCGAGACGGCGCTGCTACGCGACATTTTCGTGGGAGCGGCTTCCAGCCGCGATCGAGCTAAATCCCAGATACGCGAGCAGCCCCAGCTTCACCAGTTCCAGCGACGTATAAATACCGTGCGCCATCGACGGCGGCGGTTCGCGGCCGGCGATGATTTCCGCGCCGCGCGCAGAGAGCTCCGGTAACAGCCAGGCAGTTTGCGCGATGAGTATCAGCGCAAGCGCGCCGCAGACGAGCCACCAGCGTCGC
>JBFHXQ010000126.1:0-8584 GCA_041598895.1 Woeseiaceae bacterium
CAACGAGACGTTTTACGGCTTCAACTCGTTCAGCGATCTGCTCGAGGAAGCCCAGGCGCGCAAGGAGCTAGAACTCGAGCTCGACGAGCGCTCGGGTGGCTACATCGTACGCAGCATACGCGCCGGGGATTGACGAATCGCCGCATGCTGGCCCGAATGCGACGCGCCTGTTGCCTGCGGCGCAGCGATTCTGCGAGTATCTCTAACCCCTCGACGGGCAATCGTCGAAGGTAACGCCACACACCGATCATGAGGACGCGTTTTCCTTGAATACCGGCACCGTACCCGCGCCTGTCACCGTCTGTTTGCTCCTGCTCAGCTGGCCGGCACTGTCGGCCGGACAGACTGGCAGCGACGATCCGATTGCGGCCCATACATCCGGCGACGAGGTCGAGGAGATCGTGGTCACGTCGAGCAAGATTCGCATGCCGCGGCGTCAGGTCGGCGTAGCCGTATCCGTCGTGGACAGCGAGGAAATCGAACTGCGCGGCTACGCGACCGTCGCGGAGCTGTTGCGCACGCAGCCCGGCGTCACAGTCAGTAGCAACGGCGGAGCAGGGCAGAGCACCGCGGTTCGGGTTCGCGGCGAGGACGGCTTTCGAACGCTGGCGCTCATTGACGGCGTCAAAATTTCGGACCCGACGACGCCGCAGGTGGGCCCGCGTTTCGACCACCTGCTGGCAACCACGGACCTCGAGCGCGTGGAAATCTTACGGGGGCCGCAGGGCTTCATTTACGGTGCCGATGCCGGCGGTGTGATCAACATGCTGAGTCGTCGGGGCGAGGGCAGCCCGGGCGGCATCGTTGGCCTGGAATATGGATCGTTTGGCACCCGTACCGTGGATGCGGCGATCGCGGGCGGTAACGAGCGCGGCGATTATTACGTCTCGATCGCGGATGTCGAATCCGACGGCTTCAACGTTCGGTCCGTGGATACGCTGCTGGCGGATGACGACGGCTATGAGAACACGACGCTGCACGCGAAGTTCGGCTGGCAGGCGACTCGCCACGTCAGGCTGCAGCTCGTCGCGCGCAACGTCGACGCGCTGACCGAGTACGATGGCTGCGGATTTCCGACGACATTCAGCTGCGTCGGAGAATCGGACCAGAGGACGTATCGCTTATCTGCGAACCATACGACGACGCGCTTTACGAACGAGCTGGCTGTGAGTCGTCTCGATGTTAGTTCCAGCGACTTTGCAGACGCCGCACCCGCATTCTCGACGGACGGGGATCTCTCGCGGGTGGACTACACCGGCAGTTATCGTATGTCCGATTCCGCAACGGTCGTATACGGCATCGACCTGCAGCGAGAGGACATCCACAGCACCGGTGCTCGCCTGGCGCGTGACCGGCGCGCGGCATATTTTGAATACCAGGCGGAATTCGACGACCGGCTGTTTGTGACGGTCGGGGCGCGTCACGACGATACCGACGATGTCGGAACACATACGAGTGCCCGGGTGTCTGCCGCCTACGTCAATGAACTCGAGCGCGGTGGCTCGCTGAAGTATCGTGCGAGTCTCGGCACGGGGTTCCGCGCGCCGAGCCTGTTCGAAATCTCGTACAATCGAGGACCCTTTGCGTTTCCGCCTGCGGCGGATGTCGATCTCGTCGAAGAAACGACGCGCGGCTTCGACGTCGGTGTCGAGTACCGGTCAGGGCGCGGAATGCGTGCCGAACTTTCCTATTTCGATCAGCGCATCGAGGATCAGATCGTTTTCGATCTTGCCGGTTTTTCGGGCTACCTCCAGGAACGCGGGGAAAGCCCGTCTCGCGGTATCGAGCTTGCTGTCGACTTGCCGCTCGGCGAGCGCTGGACCGTCTTTGGCAACGTCACCTTTAACGATGCCGACGATGCCGCGGGCCTGCAGCGCATCCGCCGGCCGCGGTTTCTCGGCAATGCCGGGGTCCGTTTTACGGGTGCCGATCAACGGCTGCGGGTCCTGGTTAACTACCGCCTGTCACGCGATGCGGTCGACGAAATATTCCTTGTTGGCCGCGTGCCGCTCGATGACTACCACGTGCTCGACCTGAGCTCTGCGTTTCGCGTGAGCGCCGCATTCGAACTGTACGCGCGCATTGAAAACCTGTTCGACCGCGACTACGAAGAAGTCGGTGGCTTCAACAGCGCCGGCAGAGCCGGCTACGTCGGCGTGCGTTGGCAATTCTGAGGGCGAATTCGCAGACAGCCTAGTTGACGAATGTCCTGCGCGCATAGCGGCGCCGCGCGAATTCGTTGTACAGGGCATCGTGCGCCTGGCCGGTATCCAGGAACGCCCCGGTCTCCAGAAATTCCCGCGTGTTGTCGATCACGTGGCGGTCCGACATGATGAAGAAATGCGAGTTTCTGACGACGAGAAAGTCGTCCATACCGTCGACTCGTGTAGCGGCAACCGTAACCTTGCCATCGTCGGGATCCGGCAGCATCGCGGAAAACAGCAGATTCGTCGTTCCCGTACCGGCTATAACGCCGAGTTCGAAATCGACAGGCCCGAGTCTTCGCGGGATGCTGTCCTCGTCAGTGCCGAGCTGCAGTCCCGCCTTGCCGCCGAACAGCGCGGCCGTGGGCCAGGTCCGCGTTATGTCGACGACTTCGCTGCCCTGATTCGGCGGTGCGAGCATGACGACGCGCCCCAGGTCCGGAATTGGCTCGCGACTGTGCGCGTAGCGAAGCAGGATGCCACCAATCGAATGGGTGACGAAATGTATGCGCGCGGCGCCCGAATCTCTGCAAGTGGTAAGGCCCGACTCTACGGCAAGCGGTGCGAGCGTCTCGATCGGACCGGCCTGCGACGGATAGTCGACGTTGGCGATGGAGAAACCGGCCTGATGCAGCGCTTCCGCCATCGGGCGCATCGCTCGCCAGCTCCGATTCAGGCCGTGGAGCAGCACGACGCATTCGGTTGTCGCCTGGCCCTCCGAAAACGCCACGCGCGGCGCGGATGCGCAGCCGCCCAGCGCCGTGGTCAACACAAAAAGCGCGCTGCCCGCGACAGCCAATCTCAGGCGCATGTCCATGGCGGCCATTTTGCCTCAGATGCATCGTTGCCGGCCAGCCCCGAAGCGGCACTCGACTTGCTCGACCTCGCCTGCATTCCGATTCGCGTGCTGCGATCGGTGCCTTTAGAAGGAGCGCTTAGCCTCGATGAGGACCTGCATATTATCGATCGTCGCGTCGCCGTCGAGCGGGAACGCGATGTCAATGTGCACGATCTTTCCGGACGACAGCCGCGTCGGGGCAAGCCGCAGCCCGATACCGACATCCTTCAGCCAGCCGAGGCTTCTGCCGCCAAGCGGGTTGTCGCCCCACGTGCGCCCGGCGTCGAAGAACACGGCGCCGCCGATACGGACGAGGCGGAACGGGTACCAGTCCGTGAAATAGCGCTGTTCGACGCTGATCAGAAGATTCGAGTCACCGCTCTGGTAGCGCAGCGGATAGCCGCGCAGTCCGGAGGCGCCGCCGAGATCAACGGGATTGTCGAGGTCGAGATCGGACCCGAAGGTTCCGGACAGAGTCGCGAAAAAGACCCGCTTCGACGACTGCCTCTGATAATACCGTGCGGACAATGACACGAGCGTATTTGCTGCGCTACCGTCCTCGACGCGTCCGCTGGCATCCGACGACAGCAGCAGGGCCCTGTCGGCGATCGACCCGAAGCCTCGTCCTGCCGAGACCGAATAAACCAAGCCGTTGCGATCGGCGCCGAACGCGCTGGCCGACCAGCCCGCGGTTGCGGCGAGACGCGTGCCGATAAAGAAGTCCTCGGTCTTCTCGATCTGGTCCCGGTTGTGAATCTTCTCGAATCGATCTTCGATGATTTCGATGCCGAGGTACGGGTACACGAGCGTACGATCGCGCGGCACAACGCTTGGCAAGTCAGTATCCAGGGCCTCCGAAAACCGATTGTCGTCATAGGTTGCGCCGATGAAATACCGCCGCACCCAGCGATTGGCAAGGCCCTTCGACCAGCCGCGAAATGCCGAAACGTATCTCCGCTGGTGGCGGTACTCCGCGATTCGTTCGCCGAGCCGGTACAGAGACGTGTTGCGCTCGTCGTCGAGAAGCGAGATCCCGGCTGCCCAGCGCGTGTCGAGCGCGAAACACGGCCGCGTAAGCGCGAGTGCGCGCGCATGCCCGTCGGAGTTGTCGGCCAGGAACAGGTCGAGGGCGACCCAGCTGTTGCCGACGTGCTGGTCGGAATACTGTAGCGATGTCGAATCACGGTCGACCTTGCCGGTACGCGCGATGCGCAGCTTCTCACCGCGCCCGAGCAGGTTCAGATCTTCGAGCTCGAAGGACCATTCATTCTCACCGCCGCTGCGCGTAAACGAGGCCCCAGGGCTAAGTGTCCAGACATCCTTCGTCATGATTGCGAGATCGACAGATCCATCCTCGTAACTGATCGGCGTAATGCGTGCATCATAGAAGTAGCGATTGCTGCGCAGGATGCGCTCCGACTCCTCGACGAGCCGCTTCGAGTAGGCATCACCCTCACTGAACAGTAGCTGCTGCCGAATTGTTTTGTCGCGCGTCAGCACGTGAAAACGATTCGCGAGCCGGTATAAAAACCGGTTTTCTTTCGGGTCGGAAATGTCGAAGACGTTGCGTTTGTCGAGGACGATGTTACGGATGACTGCCGCATCAGCCTCGAGCACGGCCGGATCAAGCGCGTGCTCGTCGGCGACACTGATCGCCGAGGCTGCGAGGATTAGGCTCGCGGAAATGCTCACTTCGCTGGCACGCATTGCGGTGGTCGAAAGCCGACGTCGTCCGATCATTTCGGGGCTCTGCAGGGTCGGGCACTCGGCCGTCGGTCCCGTTACTGCGACTAACCGCGACGTTAACATCATTTGGTGCCGGGAATCATTGTCCGGTGCCAAAGCGGGCAGGCACGAAGCTGCTCTGCCGACATTCTACGCGCAGGGCATTTGCGTATAATCGAGCGTTTGCAGATCGAAGCCGACATCGTGCAGGGTGATCTCATCAATCAGGGCCTGACGCTGATGCTCGTTGGAATGGGCACGGTATTCGTGTTCCTGACGCTACTGGTCGGCGCAACCACGTTGATGTCGCATCTCGTCCTGCGCTTCAGGCCTGCCGACGAGGCGGTTGATGCAGCGGACGACGACGTTGCGGCGATTACCGCGGCCGTCGTGGCCCATCGGCGGAGACACTAAGGATGGAATCGACGCCATGAGCGAAAAAAAACCTCTCGGGATCACCGAACTCGTGCTGCGAGATGCCCACCAGAGCCTGCTCGCAACGCGCCTGCGCATCGACGACATGTTGCCCATCGCACCCAAGCTCGATCAGGTCGGCTTCTGGTCGATCGAATCGTGGGGCGGTGCGACGTTCGACGCCTGCATACGCTACCTGGGCGAAGATCCCTGGGAACGCATCAGGCGGCTCAAAGCGGCAATGCCGAATACGCCCCAGCAGATGTTGTTTCGCGGCCAGAATATCCTCGGCTACCGGCATTACGCCGACGACGTCGTCGAAGCCTTTGTTGAACGCGCAGCCGCGAACGGCGTCGATGTGTTCCGCATCTTCGACGCGCTCAACGATATGCGCAACCTGGAAACGGCAATAAAGGCGACGGTTGCCGTAGGCAAACATGCACAGGGCACAATCTCCTATACGGTCAGCCCGGTACATACGATCGATCTCTGGGTCGACCTCGGACGCCGCATCGAGGACATGGGCGCGCACTCGATCTGCATCAAGGACATGGCCGGCCTTCTGAAACCCTACGTGGGGTTCGAGCTGGTTAGCCGCCTCAAGGAAACGCTCGGCATCCCGGTACACATGCAGTGCCACGCGACCACGGGCATGTCGACTGCGACCTGTATCAAGGCGGCCGAGGCGGGAATCGACAACATCGATACCGCGATTTCGTCCATGAGCATGACCTACGGGCATTCGCCGACCGAATCGATCGTCGCGATCCTCGAAGGCACGGACCGCGCGACGAATCTCGAGCTACGGCTGCTCGAGGAGATTGCGGCTTATTTCCGGGAAGTTCGCAAAAAATATGCACAGTTCGAAGGCTCGCTGCGCGGCGTCGACTCGCGAATCCTGGTCGCACAGGTCCCCGGCGGAATGCTGACCAATCTGGAAAACCAGCTGCGCGAGCAGAAGGCCAGCGAACGCCTCGACGAGGTGCTCGAGGAGATTCCGCGGGTGCGCCAGGACCTGGGCATGCTGCCGCTGGTGACGCCGACCTCGCAGATCGTCGGTACACAGGCCGTGATGAACGTGCTTGCCGGGGAGCGCTACAAATCGATCTCGAAGGAAACCACAGGACTTCTGAAGGGTGAGTACGGTGCAACGCCGGCAGCTGTCAATGCCGACCTGCAGGCGCGCGTTCTAAAGGGCGCGAAGCCGATCACCTGCCGGCCGGCGGACCTGATCGAACCGGAGCTCGACAAACAGACCGAAGAGCTGACGAAGCTCGCGATCGACAAGGGCATTCGGCTGGCCAACGAAATGCTCGATGACGTGTTGACCTACGCGCTGTTTCCACAAATGGGATTGCGATTTTTGGAGAATCGCGACAATCCGAGTGCGTTCGAGCCGCCGCCCGATCCGCAGGGCGTTGCGCCGGCGGCCACACGTTCGTCGCCGGGGCCGGCTATCTATGATGTGCGAGTCAACGGCCGCGAGTACACCGTCGAGGTGGCCGAAAGCGGTGAGCTCGCAAACGTCGAGCCGGCGCAGGCCAGGCGGAGCGCGCCTCAGAGCGGCGAGGCCGTGAAGGCGGTGCTCGCGGGAAACATCTTCAAAGTGCACGTAAAGCCCGGCGACAGCGTCAGCGAAGGTCAACCACTGCTCGTCGTCGAGGCAATGAAAATGGAAACCATTGTCAGCGCACCTCAGGGGGGCACCGTGACAAACGTGTACGTCAGCGAGGGTGATTCGGTCGCAGTTGGCGACGCGCTGGTCGCGATTGCCTGAACGATGGAGCTCATCAGGCAAATCTGGTTCGGGTCGGGCCTGTACCAGATCACGCCCGGGCAACTCATCATGCTCGGCATTTGCCTGTTGCTGCTGTACCTCGGTATTGCACGCAGGTTCGAACCGCTCCTGCTCGTCACGATCGGTTTCGGCGGTCTCTTGTCGAATATTCCCGGGGTGGAAATCGCTACCGGGAACGGCTTGTTACACCTCGTCTACGTCGTAGGCATCGAAACCGGAGCGTTCCCGCTTATTATCTTCATGGGCGTCGGTGCACTGACCGATTTCGGACCGCTCCTCGCAAATCCGAGAACGCTGTTCCTCGGTGCTGCTGCCCAGTTCGGAATTTTTGCGACGCTCCTGGGGGCGCTGGGGCTGACGGCACTTGGCGTGATGGATTTTTCCGTGCGTGAAGCTGCAGCGATTGGCATCATCGGCGGCGCCGACGGGCCCACGGCGATCTATGTCGCCGGGCAGCTCGCGCCGAATCTGCTCGGCGCAATTGCCGTGGCTGCCTATTCCTATATGGCGCTCGTGCCCCTGATTCAGCCGCCGATCATGAAACTGCTGACGAGCGAAGCGGAACGCAAGATACAGATGTCGCAGCTTCGTGAGGTGTCGTCGACGGAGCGCATCGTATTTCCGCTGCTTCTCGTGCTGCTGGTGGCGCTTCTGCTGCCGTCGGCGGCGCCGCTGATCGGAATGCTGGCGTTCGGAAATCTGATGCGTGAATGCGGCGTCGTCGACCGGCTGTCACACACGACTCAGAACGCGCTGATAAACATCGTCACTATATTTCTCGGTCTCGCCGTGGGATCGAAGCTGAGCGCCGAGCAGTTTTTGGTGCCGAGTACGCTGGGAATCCTTTTGCTGGGCATGGTTGCCTTTGCGATCGGGACCGCCAGCGGCGTGCTGATGGGCAAGCTTCTGAATCGGCTGTCGAGTCAGCCCATAAATCCGCTCATCGGCGCTGCCGGCGTGTCGGCAGTCCCGATGGCTGCGCGCGTTGCGAATCGCGTCGGCCTGGATGCGAACCCACACAATATATTGCTGATGCATGCGATGGGCCCGAACGTTGCCGGCGTAATCGGTTCGGCCGTAGCAGCCGGTATCATGATCATGTTCACGTCTTCGTAGTCCGGCCCACCCATGACCGGAATATCCATGCCGGCGATCGATATTCTCCGCCGCTACCTGCCACTGATGCTGCTCGCGGCCACCATAGGCATCGCATGGCTATGCTACCGGCCTGCGCTGGGAGGCTCTTTCCAGCTGGATGATGCGTCCAACCTCGGCGGCCTGGCCAATGTAACGGAGACCGAAGCCGCCATCGACTTCGTGACGACCGGCACGGCAGGCCCGCTGGGCCGCCCGCTCGCCCTAGCGACGTTTGCGCTGCAGGCGGACAGCTGGCCGGACGACCCGCAGGCGTTTTTGCAGTTCAATATCGTCCTGCACTTGTTCAATGCCGTCATTTTGGCAGCATGCCTGAATCTGCTCGCGGCGGCCCAGGGTGTCGAGCCCGAACGGTCGCGGTTCGTGGCCGCAGCGGGAGCGGGTCTTTGGGTGATGTTGCCGCTGCTTGCGACGGCATCGCTGCTGGTCGTGCAACGCATGACGACGCTG
>JBFHXQ010000127.1:0-8464 GCA_041598895.1 Woeseiaceae bacterium
ACCAACGGTGATACGGAAACGCTCCTGGCCGGACTGGTACTGGAGGGTCCGGCGTTTGTCGACCGTTTGGAGGGAATGTGGGCATTCGTGCTGTGGGACACCGTCGAGCGCAGAGCGCTCATGGGACGCGACCGTTTCGGGAAGAAACCTTTGTTTTACGCGCTGGCCGGTTCCCGGCTGTCCTGCGCATCGGAACTGCCGGCGCTTCTCATGCTGCTTCCGTCGGTCCCAGCCGAGGACGAACATTCGACGGCCGACTTTTTCCGCTTCGGCTTCCAGTTGCCCGGACATACGGCATATCGAGGCGTCAAGGAGGTTCCCGCGGGCACTCATGCCTCCTGGCAGCCTGGCAGCAACATCACGGCACGCCGCTACTGGTCCCCGCGGCCGGATCTGCCAACCAAAGCGCCCGGGGTAGCTGAGCTGCGCGACGCGATCGTGACCGCTGTCGAGCAGCGTCTCGTTGCAGACGTCGAGGTTGGCGCGTTCCTGTCGGGCGGCATCGACTCCTCGCTGGTAACCGCCATCATCACGCGAGAGCTCGGGCGGCCGCTGAAGACGTTTTCGATCGGCTTCAGTGAAGAGAGTTACGACGAACGGCGCTACGCGAGAATCGTTGCCGATGCCATGCAAACCGAACACCACGAACTCGTCCTGGAACATTTCGATGCGGACCAGCTGGAACGGCTGATTCTGCGCAACGTCGGGCAGCCGTTCGCCGATCCTTCCCTGCTGCCTACCGCCATGGTTTCCGAACTCGCTGCCGGGCATCTCAAAGTCGTGCTCTCCGGCGACGGCGCCGATGAAATGTTCAGCGGCTACCAGCGCTACCAGGCGCGGTTGTTGCTCGATTACTATGCGCGGCTGCCGCGTTTCGCGCGCCGGACGATCGAGGCCGCCATAGGCATGACGTCAGAACCGGACACCCACCACAGTCGCAGCCTGCTCAAAAAAGCCCATCTGTTCCGGCGTGCCGCGGCCCAGTTCCGCGCCGGCAATCGATATGTGGCGCCGACGGCGTTTTCCGCCGCCGAGCTGGAAAACCTGCTGCCGGGTGCGTCCAGGCTGGGCCACGAACCGACGCTGCCTGCCGCACTCGAGGCCGACGATCCGGTGCGCGCGATGATGCGAACGGATCTGCTGTGCTACCTGCCGCAGGACATTCTTGCGAAAGTCGATCGCGCATCCATGGCCTACGGCCTCGAAGTCCGTGCGCCGTTCCTGGACAGCCGGCTGGCGGAGCTGGCCCTCGCCTGCGACCGTGCCCGGCATCGTCGCGGCCTCTCGGGGAAGCGTCTCCTGCGTGAAACCTTCGCAGACCTTTTGCCGACGTCCATATGGCGTCGTCGCAAACAGGGCTTCTCAGTGCCGGTGGGTCATTGGTTCAAGGGGCGCCTCGGCGACGTACTGGAAAATCAACTCCGCGACATTCCGAGCCCTGTGGACAAAACGGCTGCGCGGACGTTGCTGGAAACGCATCGACGCGGCATGGTGGACGCTGGGCTCAAACTGTGGCAGGTACATGTGTATCTGAGCTGGCTTGCCACCGTCAGAGCAACTTGAGTCCGGAGGCGAGCAGCGATGCGCATGCAATCGGCTGTAGCACACGCAGAGACTCCGCGCCTTGCGATGTTTCTGCCCGACCTTGCCGGCGGCGGCGCGGAAGGCGTGTGTCTCGAGCTGGGTCGTCAATTTCTGGACAGTGACATCGCCGTCGACTACGTGCTTGCACGCCGTGCCGGCCCACTGCTCGATACGCTCGACTCTCGCGCAGGACTGATGTGCGCGACGGAGCGAGCGACGACGTCGGGCCTGTTGCTGGCAAACCGCTCGTATTCCTTTTTAAAGGAACATCTGCGCAACCAGCCACCGGACGTATTGATGAGCACGCTGACCGGCGCAAATCTCGTGGCAACCGCTGCCTGGCTTGCTGCGGAGCGGCCGTGCCGCCTCGTTCTTCGCGAGGCGAACACGATCGACAATACGCGCAACCCGGTCATGCGCGCGCTGCGCCGCAGGCTTTACCCGCGCGCGGACTGCATCATCGCGATATCCCGGGACGTCGCCCGAGATCTCGTCGCGCATGCGAGCGTAGCCTCGAAACGCGTGCGGGTCATTCATAACCCGATCAATGTCGACGCGGTGCTATCGCAGGCACAGCATGCGGAACCGCGGAACGCGGACAGGCCTCTGATCGTCAGTGCCGGCCGTCTGACGCCGCAAAAAGATTTTGCCACCCTGATACGCGCCTTCGCGCACGTTGTGAAGCGGCGCAACGCGGAACTCGTCATTCTCGGCGAAGGGCCTGAACGAACGGCTTTGACGGCGCTCGCTCGCGACCTCGGCGTTCTGGACTGCGTATCGCTGCCCGGATGGATTCCGGAACCGTATCCGCTGTTCGCCGTGGCGGACGCGTTTGTCCTGACGTCGCGCTGGGAGGGCTTCGGTCAGGTCCTCATCGAGGCGCTCGCGCTCGGGATCCCCGTCATCGCGACAGCCTGTCCCGGCGGGCCACGTGAAATTCTCCAGGACGGCCGCATTGGCCCTCTCGTTCCGGTGGGCGACGCCGATCGCGTCGCCTCCGCAATACTCGCCACCCTGAAAAGCCCGCCGGATCGGCTGCTGCTGCGCCAGCGTGCCGCCGACTTCGGCATCGATACCATAGCGGCACAATACGCCGAAGTGCTGTTCTCCTGATTCTGCCTGCGGCGCTCGATGCCGCGAGCGTGCTGATTCTCTGGCGGCACGGATGTTGCGCAGCGCTTGCTATGGTCGCCAGATTCCGAGCGGGCGCTCCAGCAATGTTTCCAGAGCGCTGATGTCCGCGTCGAAATCTGCAGCAAGTCGGGTACGCGTCGTGACGTCGATAGTGCCGGCAGCGGATGGTCGACTGATCGCGCCGCGAAGCCAGAGCGCCGGCCGGCGCAGGTCGATGCCCGTGCGGCGGCGGAGTCCGGTGACCCAGTGGCGCAGCCGTTCGGGCGGGTGCTGCAAAAAGCGACCGAGACGTCGCACGCGGTACTGCTTGCGAACGTTTATGCGTGGAAATTCCACCCGCCCGTCGTCGGCCACACCCAGAAAATCGAGCAGACGGCAGTATTCGCGGCGCGGATTGGCGCGCAACTCCTCGAGCAAAATCACCGTCACTTTGTCCGCATCGAACAACGAATACACACGTGTGAGCCATTCATGGTAACGGCCGAGGCGAGTGTATTGCAGCATGAGCGGATTGCGGCAGTCCGGCGGCAAAGTTCTCCCGGCGCGCCGCTCTCCCTGTGCCGCATAGGCGGCAACGAAATCGTCGATGTCCTCGTTGAAGTTGTAAAGGTTTTCGGCGTGCATCGAGACAACGAGGTCCACAGGGTTGCGCAGCAGAACGACGATGCGCGCATCGTCACGAAATTCCTTGATCCGCTCCAGCGCGCATTCCGAGTACAGGTACCAGACGGACGCTTCGCCGATGCTTTTGCAGGTGCCGGCACTTTCGAAGAGCGTCAGATAGTCTTCCAGCGTATCCACATAGCGATTGCGCGGAAAGTCGTCCGCAAAAAAATGCGGTTCCTTGGGCGTACACATGAAGACGTCCGGATGATCTGCAAGGTAGCTCGCAACTGCCGTCGTACCGCATTTGGGTGCGCCGATGATGAAAAAATCAGGGCGCGGCACGTCGGAATGCCAGGATCGATGGCTCGATGCCGAGCTCGTCAATGACGGCCCGTCGCATGCGCAGATTCCAGAATACTATGCAGGTTGCCGTTGCCAGTGCGGCACCGTGCATGCCGAGAGAGGGGATCAGGGCCGCATTCAGGACGAGATTTGCGACTGCCGCCTCGGCCGCGTAGCGGCCGGCCAGAGCGCTGCGCCCCGATGCGACCAGCAGCGTACCGACCGAGCCGCACAGCACGTTGACGAGCATCGCCGCGCCGATCACGAGCAGGGGCCCCCAGGCCACACCGAAACCCGGTCCGTAGAGGCCGAGCAGCAGCCGCCCGATCACCACCAGGGCGATGAAACCGACCGCCGCAACGGCTCCCGCAGTCATGACGGAAAAACGCGCCAGCGCACGCAGCTGCGCATCGTCCCGTGTTGTGACGGCCGCGGTAAAGCGCGGACCGGCAACCAGATTCGCGACCGTTGCGCCAAACCCCGGCATCTGCCCGAGCAGGGCGGCGGCGGCATAGAAACCGGCGTCCAGCGGTCCACGGATAGCGCCGAGCATGATGACATCGGCATTGTGGATGAGCAGCTGTGACCCTGACATCAGGACGACGCCGGCACCCGTCAGCATCCACAGGCGTATACCACCGGCCGACGCATTTTCGCTGCGCCGCGGCGGAACGTCGCGCGTCAGCGACAGAGCGAGCAGCAGCGTCAGTAACAGTGCCACGGCGGCATAGGCGAACATGATCGTCGTTGCCGTAGCCGCATTGCGAAATGCGAGCACCAGCGCACAAGCCAGTACTGCTGACGGCAGTAACAGCTTGTCGGCAAGCTGAGCGCGAGCGTGCCTTCGCAGGGCATTTGCGATGCTTTGCCACAGGCGCAGCAGGCTCAACGCAATGACCAGACCTCCGGTGACGGCTGCCGTGAGGGGCGTCAGCCGGACCGCTGCCGCCACAGGGCTCAGCGCCAGCAGGAGGAACGCGGCGAGCATCGCGAGCGAGAGACCGGCGGCCACGGTCGTGGCGACGGTAATGAAACGGCGCAGTGCCGCGGCATCTTTTTTCTGCCGATATGTCGGTATGAAGTGCACGGCCGCACCGTCGAGACCGGCGCGGCAGAAAATGGCGGCGACGGTCGCTATTGCCAGCAGGTACGCGAACAGACCGTACTCCGTTGCACCGAGCAGTCGCGCAAGCCCTATCTGAAGCAGCAGCGCGATGGGCCAGCCGAGAGTCATGACCGCCAGGACGCGCGCAAACTGCGCACCCGCCTCGGCGAGGCCGAGTTCGCGAAGCGAGCGAGCGCCCGTCATCGGGTCACCTCTCGATAGATCTCGAGGTAGCGCGCCTGACACGCAGCCCAGGTCAGGCCCTCACTGCGTATGAACTTGCGAGCACGCCGGCCAAGCGCCACCCGCAAATCGGGGGATCCGGCAAGGCGTTCCAGGGCCCGGGCCAGCGCATCCGCACTGCCGGCCCGGAACAACAGGCCGGTTTCCCCGTCGCGGATGATTTCATCCATGCCCGGAATGTCTGCCGCGATGACCGCGCGCGCGGCCGCCATCGCCTCGACCACGACATTCGGGCGGCCCTCCGAGCGACTCGGACATACGAGTACATCGATGTCGGCGAGGAAACCGGGGATCTGGTCGGGTGGCAGCGGCGCCTTCAGCGCAACCTGCTTGCCTGCTCCGAGATCCGCACACAGTTGCGCGAGTTGCTCGCGCTCCGCGCCGTCGCCGAGAATGGTCAGCGAAATCCGCATGGGCCGAAGCCTCGCCAGTGCCTCGATCGCTGTGTCGAAACCCTTTCGCGGTATCAGGCTGCCGATCGCAGCAACGCGCAGCCCGCGTTCGGCATCTGCCGCCGGCACCGGTACATCGAGAAACGCCTGATCGACACCGTTCGGGATGGCTTCCGGAGGGCGCTTCGCCGGAATCTCGCGCAGCGCGGCACACAGCGCCGAGTTGACGCAGACGACGGCATCGGCGTGACGAACGGCGTATCTGAGCAGCTGCCGGTCGAGCCACTTCGTTTCGCCACGACTCACGTCCGCGCCGCGCAGCGTAAGCACGACCGGCGTCGAGCTTCCTCGAAGCGCAACACGCGCCAGCCATCCGCAGATCGCCCAGTTCGCGTGAATGACGTCCGCGCTGCCGCTCGCGCGCCGAACCGCGACGGCAAATGCAATCAGCAGAAACGGCACGAACAGCCAGTTGAGCGGCTGTCTCGCGAGTGCGGCCGGTATACCACCCGGCCCGTGCAGGCGCTCCTCGATGCGCAGCGGCGCCCAGCGAACCCGCCGCACGGTGATTCCGTGTGCGCTGTCGGCGGCAGCCGTGCGTCCAGTCCCCGGGGCAACCACCGTTACGTCGCAGCTGCTTGCCAATGCACGCGCGAGGCCCGCCACGAAAATTCCGGCCGCCGGATTGTCCGCCGACGGATACGACGTCGTTACCAGCAGTACCCTGAGGTCGCTCATTCGGGCAACGTTACCAGAGATCGGCCGTGGCATTCGTGCCGCCTTTCACACGACCGTTGCCGTAGCGGCGCGCGCAAAAATCCAGGTAATGGTCAGGATCTGCTGTACGTGAGCGCCGTGATCTGTTCGGAAATGAGCCCGATCAGAAACACGATCACGGACGCGCTGATAATCAGCATGCTCATGTTCGTGAAGCGGCCCGCCGTGGCCCATGTGTACGCATACCAACCCATGCCGGTCAGGAAAAACAGACCGCTGATTGGCAGAAATATCTTCAGTGGCGCATACAGTGTTGCAATCTTGAAAATGATAATAAGAAAGCGAATGCCGTCGCGAATCGGCCGAATGTGGCTTTGGCCGTCACGTTTCGCAACGCTGATCGATTCGAAACAGACCGGATAGCCGGAGCGCAGGAACGCCATCGTGATGGTCGTCGGGTATGAAAACCCGTTCGGCAACAGATACAAAAATTGCCGAAACAGATCGGCGCGCACAACCCGAAACCCCGACGTCAGGTCGAATATGCGACGTCCGCTCAACAGTGACGCCAATTCGTTGAAGATACCGTTTGCGAAAACGCGTCCGACATTTGCGTGCGATTCCGAATCCCGCGCACCGACGACCATCTGATAGCCGCTATCGAGCTTACCCATGAGCTTGCTGATGTCACGCGGATCATGCTGGCCGTCACCATCCAGAAACGCCAGCACTTCGCCGGTTGCTGCCCGTGCTCCGGCCTTGACGGCGGCGCCGTTGCCCAGGCTTTCCGGATGACTGACGATGATCGCACCGGCCTCGCGCGCCGCGGCTGCCGTCGTGTCCGTTGAGCCGTCGTCGACGACGATAATTTCGGCATCCGGAAACTCGCTGCGCGCCGCCGTGACGATATCGGAAATCGTCGCCGCCTCGTTTTTTGCAGGTACGATGACCGACAGCCGAACTGCAGGGTCGCCTTTTTTCATAAGGGGTCGGTCTCCGATCTGTCGGCGGCATCCGCCGGTTCACGAGCCTGTTCGAGCGCGCTCACGTAGGCCACCAGATCGTCGAGATCCCGGTGCCATACGATCGACCGAAGCGGATGCTTCGGGCCGGCATTACGTGCATTCTCGATGAATTCGCGCGCGCGATCAAAGTCTCCCCGATCTGCAAGCGACGTAACCATCATCATGTTTAGTTCTGACGACGGTCGATGGGCGATTGCATCCTCGAGGTGGGCGAGCGTGGCCTCGAAGTCGCCGCGATGCCTGGCGATGCTCGCCAGTAGCTTGTGGTGAAACCGGTTGTACGCCGGATCGCCGGCGTAACGCGGATTCGAGCGCAGAGCCTCCGCCAGTCGGATGACAGCGGTGGCGTCGAGACCCGGGCAGTCGCGAACCGTCGTCGTTGCGAACAGCTGCCCGAGCATCGTTCCCGCGGTATACGTGAACGTGACGCGGGTCAGCTCCGACTCGAGCCGTGCAATGTCGGCACCCCGATCGATTTCCGGAGCAATCTGACAGCCAAGATTGACGACCTGAATGTGCAGATAGGCGTGCTCGGGATACGCGGCACTGAAATCCCGCAGCGTCTGCATCGCTCGCGGCACGCCCTCCTCCGTGAGCTGATAGGTGGCCAAGTTCGTCACGGCGCGCACAGACTCCGGATAGCGCATTGCCCAGTATCGCGACGCCAGAGAGGGTTCACCCCACAGCGAAGCGAAGCTGTACAGCAGGAAGGCGTTCGCGACCACGACCAGCGGCACAACAAAGGCGCCGACACGCTCTCGCATGCGCGGTCCGGTGACGACCGCGCATGCGAGAGCGTAAACCGGACCGACAACAGGCAAATAATTTCGGTGCTCGAAATACAGTTCGAGCGGTATCACCGTCGATTCGAGAAGATGGCCAGCCGCAAACCAGAGTACCGCAAATGCAAACAGTGGCGTACGTCGCCGGCCGAGCAGCGCGAACACAAGAACAACGATCCAGGCCAACGTTGCGAGCAGTGCCGTCGGTTCAAGAAGCGAGCGCGCTACGGCCGGCGGGCCCTGATAGATGCCAAGCCTGGCCGGCAGACCGACAACGGCCTTGTGCAAGTAGATCCAGAGTATGCGTGCTTCCGTCAGCAGGCGCTCCCCGGCATCGAATCCACGACGTGCGACGACATACTCCGGATAGCTTATGCGGGTAGCCAGATACACGATGACCACAGCGGCCGGAACTACCAGGAACAGGCTGCTCCAGAGTCTCCACATGCGCGGTGCGATCGGCGGCCGATCCAGTACGGTCGCTTCTATCACGAGCAGCAGGAGCGGCAGCAGCAGACCCGATTCCTTGGACAG
>JBFHXQ010000128.1:0-8427 GCA_041598895.1 Woeseiaceae bacterium
CTCTAGAGCGAACGGCCGCTTCTATGTAAACGGCAGCTGAACGCATGTCGACTTTTTGATTCAGCTTCGATTCAGTGATGTACGTGTCTAATACATCCACGACGCTCTGCTGTGCGCCGCGAGGATGGAGACATGAACAGGATCCGGTGGAACCGGGGAAAGAATTCGGATTTACTGATTGCCGTACTCGGCCTGCTGTTTGCTTTGGCTGCCGTCACCAGCGCCCTGGCTCAGGAATCTGAGGATTCCGGCGAGCGGCGAAGTACCTGGACGGAGTACTCGCTGGCTGACGGTGACCAGGACAAGGCGCCTGCGGTCAGAGAGCGGAATTTCGCACCACTGGTTACCGACGGCTCGCGGTCCACCGCAAAAAACTCCGGACGCGTAGCAAAAGTAACCGCGGCCGCCTCGAGAAAGCCCAACACCGACTTCTGGTTCTATGCTGCGGACGTCGAACTCTTCAATGACCGGGATCTCGACGGCTATTACCACGGTATCGACATATTGTTCGATGCGGATACGTATTTCACCGAAGCCGAGGTGTATGCAGTGCTGTATCTCAGCCTCGAGGGTGGTCCGTGGAATGAATTCGCGGCTACGGAAAATTTTACGATTTTCGGCGCAGTACCCGACGACGACTACGTGGTCGTGACGGAGCTCGTCGCAGGTTATCCGACAGGTGACTATGATGTGCTGATCGAGCTCTTCGATGCGTTCGACGATTCATTTGTCGCATTCATCGGTCCGGAAGACACTTCCGAGCTGGCGTTTCTTCCGCTTGAGGATGCCGATCGCGATAAGCCCGTATTCACGGATTCCGTGGTGATCGTCGAAGGAGGCGGCGGCGCAGCGGGCGGGATCCTGCTGTTGGCGCTGACGGTGGCAGCGCTTAAGCGCAGGTACCGGTTTGGTCTGGCGGCGCTACAGGCAGTACTGGCCACAGAACGGGCTTAGCAGCCTGTTATTCGGATCGAGTCTGCGCCGTAACTTGCGAAACAACGTCAGCCGGTCGGCATAAGCCTGATGCGCGTACTCGAAGCGCAGCGCGCGCGACTGGCTGAATGTGGGTGTCCCGCCCCAGCTTTCCGCAAACTCGGCGAGATCGATGACGAAATCCTCCCAACCTTTTTCCACGGTTGACGCCGTCGTCAACGCGATCATTGGCTCGTCGAAGGACGGCGACAGCAGCGCCGTGTTGTCCTGGTACAGTAAATGGCCGACAGCGGGCAGATCACAGCGGTACCGTGAATTGGCAAGTGTAGCTTCACAGAATTGCGTGTAGGCCTTAACGATCATCGAGAAATCCGAGGCCGGAAAGCACCAGGTCGAATATCGGCAGCCGTTCGATCGACTTTGAGAGCGACTATTCGCCTGGCCTGCCGCGTTCGAGCCGGCGTTCACGAAGCGGGAATTCACCAGCCCGTACGCAGTCTCGCCGATACTGTCAATCAGTCGATAACGCACCGATGGGATGGGTACGACGCGATTCAGCGACTTGAATACGTGAGGCAATACCGTGCTTTCGCCCCAGTCCTTTATCGACCAGGGTGCCCTGTAGGCCGTTCCGACTTCTGCTTCGTAGCGGCGCAGGTCCAGATACACGCGGTCCCGGTAGGGCATGAGGTAAAACTTCAGGCCGATACCGGCATTGGCCAGTGTGTCGATCACCGACGAGAAACGCTCGATCGCAACGCGGCGATGACTTGCTGAGAATGTTCGAATCGGACGAACCTGAAGGGTAGCTTCCGCAATCACACCGAGCATGCCGTAGCTCATTCTCAAGGCGCTCAGAAGCTGCTCGCGTTCGGCAGTGACATCGAGCAAGCCCCCGTTCGCCGTGACCAGTTTCATACTGCTTACGTGGCTCGAAAAATAACTGCCGCAGGTGCCGATGCTGGGGCCAAAGCACGGCGCCGAGATCGCGCCGCCCAGCGTTCGGTTTTGGAGATCGTAACCGCCCACGAATTCCAGCCCGTGCTCGGCGAGCGCACGCGCGAGTTTCCCGAGGCGAACGCCGGCCTGTGCGGTGACGGTGTGGTTATACGTGTCGATATTGACAATTCGGTCCAGGCCCGCAAGTTTGAGCACCGTCCCCTTTTCGACACGATTGCAGTCGGTTGATGCAGTGCCGGCGCCCTGCGGCCTGATCGGTCCGGGAACGGCGTGTTTCGCCTCGAGCGCGCGTTTGAGCTGGGTCACGTTGCCCGGCACAAGTTCGGCCAGCGCGGGAGACGGTGAGCGGGTTGATAAGAATGCTCGGGCAGTCGATGCGGGCATGTCGGTCTCCGGCGATTGAATTTCCAACGCTGCCAAAGACACGGAAACGACTGGCGCGCCCGCAAAGCGGACACTGAATGCGTTTGGCAACCCCGCTGTCCTAGATCGAAATCCTTAGACCGGAAGCTTTGCGACCCTGCCTTTCGACAGGTGTGCCTTTGTCAAGCGAGCAATGATCGTTGCATACGTGTGAAAGCCCTGTCAACGAAGCACGTCACGCCGGGCACGTAATGTCAAATGCACTTGTCGGAGGCAACATGTCGCCGAGCGCGACAGCGGGGCGATTTTCCGATAGGTTTTCGGTGCCGCCGCTGTCGAAGTCGCCTGAACGCGGGGCTGCGTTCGTTCGTAATACAATAATCGGAGACGGCCCTAATGGGCATGCTCAGAACATTCATCGGAACCCGGGTTCCGGAGAAATACCGCAAGTACTTCGATCTGCCCAAGCGCGAAGCGTCCTGGAAGATCGGCCATACGCTGGCAACGGCGCTCGGTCGCGCGGTTTATGAATGGATCGAGAATAATGCGGATAACTGCGGCGTATATCGTCTCGATAACGGTGCGCAGGCGCTCGGTGTGCGCGTTGGTCTGATCGAAGTCGCAGAGCGCACGATCGATATTCAAAGCTATCTGATTCACGATGATTTGAGCGGCAATCTGATCGTGCTCAGATTGATAGAAGCTGCGGATCGCGGCGTGCGTGTGCGCCTGCTGATGGATGACGCGCTGACCGAGCCGATCGACGAGGGACTCACAGCCATCAGCAGACACCCGAATATCGAGGTGCGGGTGTTCAATCCGTTTCCGAGACGCCGCAACCGGATCATAAGCTTCATTGCGAACTTCAACATCCTCAACCGGCGCATGCACAACAAGTCCTTTACCGTCGACAATCAGGTGACGATCATCGGTGGCCGAAATATCGGTGACGAGTACTTTCAGACCAGCGATCGGCACGAATTCCTCGACGAGGACCTGATGCTCATCGGACCTATCGTCGATGAGGTGTCCACCGGTTTCGACGAGTACTGGAATTTTCGCGAGGCAATGCCGATCCAGGTGTTTGACCCCTTCGTCGAATATCAGCCGTTGCGCGACACCGTTGCCGAGGGTCGGCGATTTCTCGAAAAGTACGATGATAGCCCGTTCCTGAATCGCGTCGACGATGCGCTCGTGCGCCAGATTATGGACAGATCACTTTCGTGGCTTGCGGCACCGGCCACGCTGATTCAGGATGCCCCTGACAAGGTTCGTCGCATCGTGCGCCGTGAGCCGAGCCGAACGAGCGTCCATTTGCAGGCCATGGTGTCATCAGCGACCCGGGAGATCGTGATCGTCTCTCCGTATTTCGTGCCGCAAAAGCGTGGCGTCAGCTTGTTTGCCGACATGGTCAGGCGTGGGATACGTGTGGTCGTCATCACGAACTCGCTCGCGTCCACGAATCACGCCAGCGTCCATGCAGTTTACGAGCGCTACCGAAAGCCCCTCTTGAGACGCGGAATCGAGCTCTATGAATTGCGCGCTCATGGAATAAACAATGTCGAAGAGGAGGCAGCCGCGACGAAAACCACATTGACGTTACATTCGAAAGTTGCGGTTATCGACAAAGCGCGCGTGTTCGTCGGCTCGTTCAACCTTGATCCCCGGTCGCTGTATTTGAACACCGAAATGGGCGTCAATGTCGAATCGAAAGTGCTTGCGGGCATGATGGCTGACGACATCGTGGATGCGCTCGAAAAAACGACCTATCGGCTGCGCTTGCGGGACAACCGTCGCCTGCAGTGGGTGTATCTCGCGGATGGCGTGGAAATGCACGCCAACAAGGAGCCGCATACCAGCCTGTGGCGCAGGATTCGCACGCGACTGATGGGATACCTGCCGATCGAGGGTCAAATGTAGGGGCTCGGCTGCGAGCAAATTGCTTGTTGTTGTTTTCACGCCGGACATCGTTTAAGAATGAGCGTTCGACAGGTACTGGGAGACAGGTATGCGCTGGCGTGGCGGCAGGCGCAGCAGCAATATCGAGGATCGCCGTGGCGCCCGCCCGAGCCGGGGCCTTTTGGGCGGCGGCATCGGTACTATCGTCATTATTGTCATTGCGATGTATTTCGGAGTCGATCCGACGTTTCTGATCGAGGGCATGCAGCGGGTCAACGTTCCCTCGTCATCGACCGGTAAACGACCCGCGCCGGAGGATCTTGCGAATGATCCTCTGGCCGACATGATCAGCGTCGTAATGGCCGATACGGAGGACGTCTGGCACGAAATCTTCGCGGCCCAGGGCCGCAGGTACCAGGAGCCGAAGCTGGTGCTGTTCAGCGGTGCCACGCGATCGGCGTGCGGCATGGGTCAGGCGGCAATGGGTCCCTTCTACTGCCCGGCGGATCAGAAAGCCTACATCGATCTGAGTTTCTACGAGGACATGCGCAACCGTTTCCGGGCTCCAGGTGATTTTGCCCAGGCCTACGTGCTTGCGCATGAGGTCGGCCATCACGTGCAAAACCTGCTGGGCATCTCGAGTGAGGTTCGTCGCATGCAGAGCGGTCGGGGTAAGGCCCAGGCGAACGAGCTGTCCGTGCGACTCGAACTGCAGGCCGATTGCCTTGCTGGAGTTTGGGCAAATCGAGCTGACAAAGCGAGAGGGCTCCTCGAAGCCGGTGATGTCGAGGAGGCGCTGAACGCTGCAGCAGCAATCGGCGACGATCGACTGCAGCGGCAGAGCCGCGGCACGGTAGTGCCTGAGTCGTTTACGCACGGTACGTCGGCGCAGCGGCAGCGGTGGTTTGAGGCCGGGTTTCGCAGCGGCGATCCGGACAGCTGTGACACGTTCAACGCAGCAAACCTGTAACACCGTCGCCGGCCGGGAATCAATGGAAGAAGCGTGACGCTGTCATGTGCGGATATCGTCGCTGCGGCCGAGACTGCCAACGCCTGCATCGACGCCTACGTCAAACGGACGCCGCTCGTTCGTTCACAAAAATTCAGCGACGCGACCGGTGCCAACGTGTACCTGAAGCTGGAAAATCTGCAGCATACCGGCGCATTTAAATTGCGCGGCGCTATGAACAAGCTGCTGTCGCTATCGGACGAAGAACGGCAGAAAGGCTGCGTGACGGCGTCGAGCGGAAATCATGGCGCGGCCGTCGCGTGGGCCGCAATGAAGCTCGGCACGAGCAGCCTGATCTTCGTGCCGGAGCAAACGGAACGGACGTCCCCAACGAAGATACAGAAGATCGAAGGTTATGGCGGCGACGTGCGTTTTTACGGTAACGATGGGCTGCAATGCGAGCTTCGAGCCCGTGACCACGCGGCCCGCCACGACATGATCTATGTTCCGCCGTATAACGATATCGAAGTGATCGCAGGCCAGGGAACCTGCGGCCTTGAAATCGTGGCAGAGCTGGACTATGTCGATGCCGCGTTCATCGCCGTCGGCGGTGGGGGACTGTTGAGCGGCGTAGGCAGCGTTCTGAAGTCGCGAAATCCCGGCATGCGAATCGTTGCCTGCCAGCCGGAGGCCTCCGATGTCATGGCAAAGTCGATCGCGGCCGGCCGCATACTCGACCTGCCGAGCCGGGAGACACTGTCCGACGGCACGGCAGGGGGTATCGAACCGGGATCGATCACATTCGAACCGTGCGCCGAGTTGATCGACGAGTTCGTGCTGCTCGACGAAGCCTCCATCGCGGACGCGATGTGCCGCTTTCTTGACCACGAAGGACACGCAATCGAGGGCGCGGCGGGAGTCGCTGTTGCCGCGATGCTCGCGTCCGCCGGCGCGATCAGGGGCGACAACGTAGTTGCCATAATCTGCGGTGGCAACGTCAGTTCGGCGACGCTTCGGGCGATTCGCTGATGTGGGAAATCCGCGCATCCTGTCGCCGCTGCGCGACAGTGCCAATGGCGCTGCGGTTCAGATACGATTCAGCTCACCAGCGCTACATTACGGGTCGTACGGCGACGATAGACTGCAACCGACGCCTGACAGCCGGCAAATACTCGATAAGGACAGGACTATGAAACGACTGGGCACGGTCATCATTTCGCTGGGTCTCGCCATCGGCCTGAGTGGCACGGCGGTTGCGGCCTCCGGACCGGAAATTGACGCCGAGGCCGATGAGGCACTGAGGGTATTCAAAGAGGACATCAACGGCGCGGACCTGTTTCTCGATCAGGCGACGGGGTATCTGATTTTTCCGCGCGTCATCAAGGTCGGAATCGGAGTTGGCGCCGAAACGGGTGAGGGCGCGCTACGCGTCGGCGGCAAGACGGTCGGCTATTATCGGACCACGAGCGGCTCTATCGGATTCCAGCTTGGTGCGCAGGCAAAATCGATCCTGATCGCATTTCTCACTCAGGACGCGCTGGATAAGTTCCGCAATTCGAGCGGCTGGAAAGTCGGCGTCGATGGATCGGTTGCGCTGATCGATCTCGGTGCCGGTAAGACTATCGATTCCGGCAACATCAAAGACCCTGTCGTCGGATTCATATTCGGCGCCAAGGGTCTTATGTATAACCTGACGCTGGAAGGATCGAAAATTTCGAAGCTCGACAAGAGCTGAGTCCGGCGGGTCGCACAGCGCAATAGCGTCGGGCCCGAATCGCGCCGCGGCGGGCGCACCGGCGAAAGGCGCTGCCCACAAGCGCAAAACTCAGCCGCGAGAGATGCGGCCCGACAGCACGGACCCGTCGAGAACAGTACCGGCTTCGACCCTGACGGAGCGTGCCGTGACCTCACCACGTAGCGTCGCCGTGCGACGCACCAGGACTGTATCTCTGACGGTGAGTCGGCCCTCGACCGTGCCGGCGATCTCGGCCGTGACGCTCTCGACGTCGCCGGAAAAGTGCGCGTCGGGGCCGACATACAGGTTTCGAACACCGCTGATCGAGGCGCCGAAAACGCGTCCGCGGATGACAAGGTCGGCTTCGTCAGCGAGCTCGAGGTCGCCATTCATCACGAGTGACGACCCGAGAACGACGGGCTTTCGGGTTTCTGCGGCGTCGTTTGCCGCGTCGTGACCTATGTCGGGGTCAGGCTGCGCCGTGGCCAACGTTGCTGACTTTATTCGCATCTTCCGCAACCTTTAGCGGCGCGGCGACCTTGGGCTCGGTACGACGCTCCATGTGAATCGTTCCGGAAAAACACGCCCCGTCCTCCATGCAGATTCGGGCGCAGTGAATATTGCCGTTGACGACTGCCGTGCCCGTCAGCTTGACCAGTTCGTCACCGCGAATGTCGCCGTCGACCTCGCCCTGAATTTCCACGGTCTGCGCGTGTATGTCCGCCTTGACCCGGCCGTTCTTGCCGACCGTCAGGTTCTTGTCCTGATGCGCAATCGTGCCCTCGATTCGCCCTTCAATCACCAGATCCTCGTTGGCCGACAGTTCGCCCTTGAAGATCAGCGTCGGACCGATGACGGAGACGCTGCGCTTGCGAACCTCGAGTCCCGAGGTATATCCCGGCGCCTGCCGGATCTCTTCGTCGCCGGATTCGGTGGTTTTCTTAAACATAGAGTCCTCTCCTGGAGTACATCGCCGGCGCCCGTCGTCGGCGAGCTGTCATGACAGCGTTTGCAAAGCCTCTTCAGATCGTTTCGAGAAGGCGCCCCCGGCGCTTTGCGCGCTCTTCAAAGGTATGTTGCCACTCGGAACGGTGTGTGGCAGGGGTGACCTGCACAGCCGTCGCTTTATACTCGGGGCATCTCGTTGCCCAGTCGCTGAAATCGGTGGTCACGACGATTGCGCCGGTCTCCGGATTGTGAAACGTCGTGCAGGTGACGCCGGGCTTGACGCGCTCGGTAATCGTCGCACGTAGCGTGATGCCGCCCTTGCGGCCCTCGACCTCGACGAGGCGCAGCCGGCAGGAGCCGAACGGCTTGACGCTATCGGTCGCGCACAGGCCCCGTACGTCCACGCCGGATTCGCGCGCTGCACGCAGTATGCTGGTTCCGGCCTTCCCGGTCACGGCCAGTCCGTCGATCTCGATTTTCCCCGTGTCGCCGCTCTGCGCTGCGGGCGAACCGAAAGCGCGCTGCCTTGCCTTGTTCATTCAGCCGCCTCTTTCCGTGGCGTAAAGTCGTCTGCGAAGTATTTTAGGACACTCCGGACCGGATAGGGCGTCATTCCGCCCATCGCACATAATGACGCGTC
>JBFHXQ010000129.1:0-8402 GCA_041598895.1 Woeseiaceae bacterium
AAGAAAAAATTTTGATGTGTCCGCCGGACTATTTCGATGTGGACTACGTCATCAACCCATGGATGGCTGGCAATGAAGACTCGCTTGACCTGGGGCGTGCGAAAGCGCAGTGGGTCGCGCTGCGCGATGCGCTTGAAGAATACGCCGATATCGTCACGCTGGATCCGCATCCGGATCTCCCGGATCTCGTGTTTACCGCCAACGCCGGGGTCGTGTACGGCAACAAGGCCGTCGCGAGCCACTTCATGCCGCACGAGCGGCGTCCTGAAGAGCCGATTTTCAAGAACTGGTTTCGAGCGAACGGCTACGAGCTCTACGAACTCGACGAGAGCATCGGTTTCGAGGGCGCAGGGGACTGCCTGCTCGACAGGGGCGGCCACTGGCTGTGGACCGGCTACGGATTTCGCACGGAGATCGAGGCACATCCCGAAATCGCGAAGTTCTTCGGCATCGAGGTCATCTCGATTCAGCTGACCGATGCGCGCTTCTACCACATCGATACCTGCTTCTGCCCGCTGACCGACGGCTTCCTGATGTATCACCCGCCGGCGTTCGACTACGATTCGCGCGTCGCCATAGAAAGCCGCATTCCGCCGCACAAGCGAATCGTCGTGGACACGATGGACGCGGGCAACTTCGCCTGCAACGCCATCAATCTCGGCGACCAGGTGTTCCTGCACAGGGCATCCGACCCGCTCAAGGCGCGCCTCATGCTTGCGGGATTCAGGGTTCACGAAATCGAGCTGACGGAATTCCTGAAGGCCGGCGGATCCGCCAAATGCCTGACGCTGAAACTCACGGAGCCGGTGCGGCCCTGATGACCGGCCGGCTTCGCTACCGGGTAAAGCCGGTCAATCCGGGCGCGCATCTTTTCGAAGTCACACTGACGATTCCCGAACCGGCGGCCGACGGTCAGATCGTCGCGCTGCCCGCGTGGATTCCCGGCAGCTACATGATCCGCGATTACGCGAAGCATATCGTCTCGATTACGGCCGAATCGAACGGGCGCGCGGTCGGGCTCAGAAAGCTGGACAAAAGCCGTTGGCAGGCGGATGCGGTCGAGCAGCTGCTGACCGTTACCGCTGAGATATATGCGAACGACGACAGCGTCCGGGGGGCGCATCTCGACACGACGCACGCCTATTTCAACGGGCCCTGCGTATTTCTGGAGGTGATCGGACGAGCGAACAGCGCCAGCGACATCGAGCTCGTGGCCCCCGATCCGCCGGTCGGCGCCGACTGGCGGGTCGCGACGTCGCTCATGCGCAAAGACGCAGAGCGTTACGGCTTCGGGCTCTACCATGCGGCAAACTATGCGGAGCTGATCGATCACCCGGTCGAGATGGCGCCATTGTCGATCGGCGAATTCGAAGTTTCGGGCATTCCGCACGCCATCGCGATTCGCGGCAACATTCGCGCCGACATGGCGCGCCTGTGCCATGACCTGCACACGCTGTGCCGCGAACACATGGCCCTGCTGGACGCGCCGCGTGATCTCGACCGCTACCTGTTCTTGCTGAACGCGCCGGGCGCGGGCTACGGCGGACTCGAGCACCGGTGGTCGTCGAGCCTCGTGTGCTCGCGTGACAATCTGCCGGCACGCGGCGAGAGCGGGGTGAGCGACGGCTACCGGACGTTTCTCGGTCTCGCAAGCCACGAGTATTTTCACCTGTGGAACATCAAGCGGCTGAAGCCGGGGGCATTTACGCCGTACGATTTGTCGGCCGAGGTGCACACGGGCCTGCTGTGGGTATTCGAGGGCATCACGTCTTACTATGACGATCTCGCGCTCACGCGCTCCGGGCTTATCCCGAATGACAGCTATTTCGAGCTGCTCGGCCGAGTGATCACGCGAGTGATGCGCGGCCAGGGGCGCTTCCGGCAAAGCGTGGAGGAATCGAGCTTCGACGCCTGGACAAAATTCTATAAACAGGACGCGAACGCAAGCAACGCAATTGTCAGCTATTACGCGAAGGGTGCGCTGATCGCACTGTGCCTGGATCTGAAGCTGCGCCGCGACACCGGCGGCAAGGTATCGCTCGATGACGTCATGCGTGCCTGCTGGCAGCGCTGGGGTGAAACCGGCGAGGGCATGCCCGAGCGCGGCTTCGAAACCGTTTGCGAAGAGGTGTCGGGACTCGGTCTCGAGGACTTCTTCGATGCGACCGTGCGCGGCACCGGGGAGCTGCCGCTGGACAAGACGCTGGCAAGCCACGGGCTCCTGCTGCGCGCGCGACGTGCGACCGGGCCCGACGACAAGGGCGGTAAGCCCGAGGATCCGGCATCGCAGCCCGGCGTCTGGTTCGGAGCCTCGCTCGTCGAACAAAACGGAAAATCCGTGTTCAGCGTCGTGGCGAACGGCGGACCGGCCGAACGTGCCGGCATCGCGCCCGGCGACGTCGCCATCGCGATGGACGGTCTGGTTCTCACCGCATCGAACTGTGCCCGGCGTCTCGGCAGCTTTCGCGAGGGTGACGCCGCAGCGCTGGTCATCATCCGCGGTGATGAACTGATCACCACAGATCTGCGTTTCGAAGCGGCACCCGAGGACACGTATTACCTGGAAGTCGACGCGGATGCTGACGAGCAGGCACGCACGCGGCGGGCATCCTGGCTGCAAAGCCGCGCAAGGCGCCGCTGAACGCGCGAATCAGCCTGCCGCGCATGCGCTACTTTTCGAATCCGCGGCTTCGTTTGTACATCGGCGCCGCGCTCATCAGTCTGTCGCCCGTCTGGGTCAAGCTCGTCAGTATCTCGCCGACGGCGAGCGGTTTTTACCGCGTGTTTATCGGTGGTATTGCCTTGAGCGCATTCGTGGCCGTATCGCGAAGGCGGCTCGACTTCGACCGCCGTGTGTGGCTGATCTTGGTCGCCGCCGCAATATTTTTTGCGCTGGATCTCTGGTTCTGGCATCGCAGCATCTATTACATCGGCCCGGGACTGTCGACACTGCTCGCGAACTTCCAGGTGTTCATCATGGTGCTGGCCGGGCTGCTCGTGCTGCACCAGCGGCCAAGTGTGGCACAGCTCGTCGCCGTGCCGCTGGCGGTGCTCGGTCTCGGCATGATCGTCGGCTTCGACTGGCGGGCCCTGCCGGGCGATTACCGCCTCGGAATTATTTTCGGTCTATTGACCGCGATCGTTTACGCGGGCTATCTGTTGACGATGCGCGCTGCGCACAGTTACTCCACGGCACGGCTTCCGGTACGTGAGGTCGCTGTCGTTTCCATGCTGACGGCCGTTATGCTGTTTGCCTCGACGCTGGCCGAGGGGGAGTCGCTCGTGATTCCGTCACTCGTCGACGCCGGCTGGCTGCTCGCTTACGGTATTTTGTCGCACTGCCTCGGCTACATCCTGATCGTCAGCAGTCTGCCGCGGGTTTCGACGACCGAGGCCGGGCTCGCGTTACTGCTGCAGCCGACGCTGAGTTTCGTCTGGGACGTACTGTTTTTTGCACGGCCGATGACGGCGATCGAACTTGCCGGGGCCGCAATCGCGCTGTTCGCAATCTATCTCGGGTCGCGCCAGCGTGTGGACGCAGCCCCCGGCCGCGACTGATCGCGGCAGGATCCCAGCAAACCGTGGGAGCGCCATCTTGCCGCGATCAGTCGCGCCTGGAAGGCGCTCCCACAGCGAGGCTTCGTGGGAGCGGCATCTTGCCGCGATCAGTCGCGCCTGGAACGCGCTCCCACAGCGAGGCTTCGTGGGAGCGGCATCTTGCCGCGATCAGTCGCGCCTGGGTCGCTCTCGGCCATCCCTGGCCTTCGCGACATTCGAACTGTCCTGTCCATCATGCCGCTCCCACTGACCCATAGGCCGGTACCGGAATGTTCCCTCATTCACCGAAATCTGTCACAACAGCCGCAGCGCTCCCGGCAGCACTTCGATGTCGAACACCTGCGCGGGCGCCTGCACCTCGCCATCCAGGTGCGACGGGACCGGGACCGACGCCTCAATCCGAACGCGGCGCACGCTCGCGTGAGTTATCTCGGCCTCGTTCATGTGCGCACCGCGCATGAGTTTCGGCAACAGACGCAGGATCCGCCGCCGAGTCACCGGTGCTGCGATCAACAGCTCGAGTCGGCCGTCGCTATGGTCCGCCATGGGAGCAATATGAAACATGCCGCCGATCCAGGGCCCGTTGCTCACGTTGACGAGCGTTACCGGGCCGCGCCATGAGGCGGGCCGGCGCGCGCGGGCCCCATCGACGATGCCGTCAAGCTCCGCTGCGTCGCCGGAGATTTCGACCTCCGGTGACGCGATTCCGCGGCTCATGCTGCGCATGATGGCGAGCAGGTAAACGAGGTCCCCGATCGGCAGCCGGTAGGAGCGGGCGACGCGCGTGACTTCCGCGTCGAAGCCGATGCCCGCGCCATTTGCGAAATACCGATCGTTCATACGACCGAGATCGACCGACAGCGATATCACGTCGCCGGCAAGCCGATCCGCCAACAGCTGCGTGGCCTGCTCCCAGTGCAGCGGTATCGCGCCGGCTTTGGCGAAATCGTTGCCCGTTCCTGACGGAATCACGCCGAGCGCGGCCCCCGAGCCTGCCGACATGATGCCGTTTACCGCCTCGTGGATGCTGCCGTCACCGCCCGCGACGACGATGCGCGTGTCGCCTGTACCGACCCGTTCGCAAACCTGACGTTCGAGATCTCCGACGTTCCGGCTCTCATAAGTCTGCACCTCGATTCCGCTTGCGCCGAGAATTTCCAGGATGCGGGCAACACGCCGGCGGGTGCGGCCGCGACCGGCGGTCGGATTGACGAACAGTGAAACCGGTGAGTGCATGTTGCGGACCCGCGAGCGCGACGGAGCCGATGCTACAATGTCGCCGTCTCGACACGCAAAACGGAACCCGACGCATGCTCGAGCTCGGCGTCAAGTTTCTGCTCAGCTATTTCATCGGTTCGGTCATGGGCGCCATGGTCGTCGGCACAATCGCGGGCGGTGTCGACATCCGCACGATGGGCAGCGGAAATGCGGGTGGAACGAACGCTCTCCGTACGCAGGGAGTCTGGTTTGCGTTCGGCGTGGTCGTGGTCGACGTCGGTAAGGGCGTGCTCGGCGCAGGCCTCGTACCGGGACTCAACCTGCCCTTCGTCGCGACAGATCCGGAGATTTCCCGCACCTGGCTCACGATCGCGTGTGCAGCCGCCGCCGTCATGGGGCACGTCTGGCCCATTTATCACAATTTCAAGGGTGGCAAGGGGGCGGCGACACTCGTCGGCACGCTGATCGTGCTCAGTCCGACGCTGATCCTGCCGCTTCTGCTCGTGTGGGCCTGGACGCTGGTTTTATCGGGCTACGTGGGCCTGTCGACGATGCTCGCTGCGCTCGCGCTACCTGTCTGGCTCGGTGTCAGCCGCCTGCCCGCAGACCAGGCGTTGTTCATTTACGCGACCGCCATGGCAGTGTTCATTATTTATTGTCACCGGTCGAATATTCGGCGCATGCGGGACGGGACCGAACACCGCAATACTGGAGCGATGCTGATCCGACGCCACCGCAATGCATCCAACGATGAGCGCAGCTGACCCGGCCCGCATTCGCGGGGCCCTGCGTCCGCATACGGCAGCAGGTCTTGACGAGCTGGAAGTCTTCGCAAGCATCGACTCGACGAATCGCTATCTTTTGCATGAGCCCGCACCGAATCCGCGGCGCGCCCGCGTCGCGATCGCGGACGAACAAACTGCGGGCCGCGGCCGGCGTGACCGCAGCTGGGTTTCCCCGCGGGGATCGGGACTTTACCTGTCGTTCGCGTACACGTTCGATCGGCAGCCGGCCGGGCTTGCTGCGCTGACGCTGGCGTTCGGGGTCGACGTTGCGACGGCAATCCGCGAGGCGGATATTGCGCCGGTCATGCTGAAGTGGCCGAACGATCTCATTCTCCGGGACGGTAAGGTAGGCGGTATCCTGACCGAAACACATGCGAGCCAACACGCTGACTCGATTGCAGTCGTCACCGGTCTCGGTATCAATATCGCGTTCGGCGCTCCCCTCGAATTCAAAACGGCGCCCGTGCAGCGCCCGATCGATCTGCAAAGCGCAGCCGACACCGTTCCGTCGCGCAACGAGCTCGCTGTACTGTGCATCGACGCGCTGTACGCGTGCTGCGAGCGCTTCTCCGATCGTGGATTTGCGGGCTTCGTTGCCGCCTGGAGCGAGCTTGACTGGTTGCGCGGTCAAACGGTCACCGTAGTAGCGGTCGATAAATCGCTGTGCGGCATCGCCGCGGGCGCAGATCCGGACGGCGCGCTGCTTATCGACACCGATCGGGGGCGTGAACGCGTGATTTCCGGAACCGTTGCCGCGGCTCAACGCGGCGAGCGGTGCATACAATGAATGCGCTGCTGTTCGATGCCGGAAATACCCGGGTCAAGTGGGGCGAGGCTCGCGACGGGGTGATTCGACGTACGGGCGAGGTTGCACAGTCGAAGATTCGCGACCAGGGTCTGCAGGTTTTGACGACGAAACTGCCGACAAAGGTCGACGCCGTGCTTGCGAGCAATGTGGCCGGGCCGGGCTTCGCTGCGCGCCTGTCCGGCGTCGTCCGGCTCCACTGCGACCGCGACGTCCATTTTGCGCAGACCGCGCGGGAGGCATTCGGCGTCAGAAACGGCTACCGTCAGCCGCGTCGCATGGGCGTGGATCGCTGGATGGCGATGATCGGTGCCTGGGCCGAGGTCGAGGATGCCTGTGTTGTGGTCGATACCGGCACCGCCGTGACGATCGACGCCATCGATTCGGCCGGGAAACACCTCGGCGGGCACATCGTTCCGGGCCTGCGCCTGATGATGGCGTCGCTTGCCGCTGAGACCAGCAATATTCCCGCCGTTGTGCTGCGGCGCAAAGCGATCGTAACGGACATGGGTATGTTCGGACGCAATACGTCGGAGGCCGTGGAGTTTGGTGTGCTGAATGCAATTGTCGGTGCCATCGAGCGTGTCGCGGATGTCCTCGACCATCACGGGCACGATCCCGTCATTGTCTTGACCGGCGGCGATGCGCCACGCATGCTGGGCTCGCTTTCCGGCGAAGTGCTGCACCGACCGCACCTCGTACTCACCGGCCTTTTGCGAATGCTGGACAGCTGATGATGAAAAACCTCTTGCTGCTACTCGTACTTGCGAATGTCCTGTATTTTTTATGGGGCCGGTTTACCCCCGAAACCCGCGAGCCAGGCGTGGCGATTCTCGATGAGGCAGACCTTGGCCCGCCGCTGCCGCTGGCCGAACGAACGCAGGCGGGTGGCTCCGGAATCCCGGGCGTCACGACTGCGGGCGCTGCCGGCGCAGGACTTGCAGCCGTCACCGGCCGCGCCTGTGTGACGATCGGGCCGTTTCGCGAGGATGCGGACGCTGAGGCCGCGATCGCGCGCTGGTCGGACGAGGGCATGCAAACGGCGCTGCGGCCCGAAGACGGCGAATATTTTGTCGGTCACTGGGTGCAGATTCGCAACGTGGGCAACCGGGCGGCCGGACGGGCGATGCTTGCCAAGCTCCGCGAAGGTGGGCTGGACGACGCCTACCTCGCCGATACCGAAGACGAAGGTCTGAAAGTCTCGCTCGGGCTGTTCAGCGAAATCGAGCGCGCGGAGAAAATCGAGCTGCAGGCAAAATCGCTGGGGCTGCCGGCGGAAATAGGCCCGATGACGGGCGAAGGGACGCTGTACTTCATCGATGTCGAGCTGCCGCCGGAGCGCGGTGCGGGCGCGATCGTTGAGGCCTACGGCGAGGACATGGTCAGGATTCGCGGCAGTGCCAGCTGTCCGAGGCAATAGCCTGTACGCTTGTCGCCGCCCCCTGAAAAGCGAATAATTCAGGCCCGAACGTGCCGGCATAGCTCAGCTGGTAGAGCAACTGATTTGTAATCAGTAGGTCCCGGGTTCGACTCCTGGTGCCGGCACCATATCGCATCGCGCCGTAGGCGGCGCGACCCGATATGATAAGCCGAGGCGGGGTATGACACGGTATGTCACTATCTCTGCAGTTTCGCTGATGTGCGACAAGGTGGTGGTTCGACTCCTGGTCCCGGCAGCATTGCTGACCACACGTTTATGCGCCCGTAGCTCAGTTGGATAGAGTACCTGGCTTCGAACCAGGTGGTCGGGAGTTCGAATCTCTCCGGGCGCGCAGAAAAACAAAATGCCCCCTCGCGGGGCATTTTTATTTTCCGCCGGCCAACAGGTTCGAACCTTGCAGCGCGCAGGGCTGCGTTCGCACCGAGGAGCGCGAAGCGCGACAACAGGCGTCACCGCGCAGCGGTGCGCCCATCCTGTCGGGCGCGCCATTTTCCCTTTTGTAGGGTCTCACGACCCCGGTGACACATCAGCTCGAGATTTTTCGATCAGACGTTCAAATCGGTCCTCACCTGAGCCGACTATTGCGGTTTACGGT
>JBFHXQ010000130.1:0-8354 GCA_041598895.1 Woeseiaceae bacterium
AGATCGAGACTCGCGAACGCCGCAGCGTAGTCGAAGTCGTCACCGAAGGGATTGGACTCGGCGCCGTGCTGCCGCAGCGGGCTCAGGTCCAGCTGCTCCGGCCACCAGAACTGGTTGGACTTTGCCATGCCGCCTGCGAACGCCGGGCTCGGCGCGATGAGCGGTGACGCGGCGAGCGCCACGACGGCCAGCAAAGGAATCGTTGGTCTAAACATGATCGTCTTCCCCTCCTCTCGAGAGCGTGAGGTTTTATGAAACGATCGCTGCACATCGAACGCGTCGCAGCGGATCGAAGACGGGTGTCGGCCTGCGTGCAAGAGCGGCCAGCCGACTTTGTCATTACTCGCCGGAGCCGCCAGGACGCGGCCGGCAACGGCGCAGCTTATGTCGTCTTAGAATGAGTCTAGCAGAGTCTGAGCGAGAATCTATACGTGCAAACCGCGAACTGCGCCCTCCGCGAGATTCCGGCCGCAGAACCCTCGGTTTTCAGTCGGCGCGACTTGCCTCGTCGGCCATGTCGAGGATCGTTTCCTTGCTGGCCGGAAAGGCGCTGGCGACGAATCGTGCGATCAATTCACGCGCGCCGCGACGATCGACTTCGCCCTCGTTCGTGTGCAGCTGGAGCCAGAGACCGTCGCTCATGGCACCCACGGCCCTGGCGAAGCTTTCGGCCGTCCAATCCGGCGACATCTGCGCTTCGGCCCGCTGGACGAGTTTCGTCAGGTGCTCGATATAGTCCTGCGCGTACTGATCACTGATGTCGCGAAAATTCGGCCGGGTCTGACTGTCTCCCCAGAAATCGAACCACAGCGAGATCTCGCGCCGGTTGCACATCTCGGGCATGAAGTCGACGAGCACGAATGCCATCAGGTGCGCGATCGGGTCTGTGTGCTTCGCATTGAACTGTTCGAGCCAGGCACTGCGATATTCGTCGCAGTGCGCGCGAAAAGCTTCGGTGAAGAGCTGGTCCTTGGTCCGGAAATAGAAGATCGTCGAACCCTGACTCAGGTCCGCCAGCGCCGCCACCGTCGCGAGCGTGGTGCCCGCCAGCCCGTAGCGACTGATCGATTCGAGGGTCGCGTCGACAATCTGCTTGCGGCGGCGCGCGGCGTTCTCGGAACGCTCCTTGCGCGGCCGCTTGAGTTTCTGCTGCAAGTCGCTGATTCCCCGTAAGTATCTGTTTTAAAAGCGTTAAGAGCTTGACCCGAAGCCTCATCGTATACTATGTTTGACTGAGCGCTCAAGCAATTTTTGAATTATCCCGAGCCCAGGAGGGCGACATGTCGGCCTCGGAACCGGCCAAGCCGAGCAAGGTTTACAACGCACTCGATCGCGCGGATGCGACGCTGCCCGTAGCCTGGTACTACGATCCTGCGCAGTACGAGCGCGAACTCGAGTTCATCTGGAGCCGGCACTGGATCTACGTATGTCGCTGCGAAGCGCTCGGCGCACCCGGCGCATTCCGGACGCTCCGCATCGGCACGCAGCCCGTGTTCGTCGTGCGCACGAACGGCGGCAAACTCTCCGGGTTCTACAACAGCTGCCGGCACCGCGGATCCCTGCTGCTGACCGAGGCCGAGGGAAAACTCCGTTCGCGTACGATTACCTGCCCGTATCACCGCTGGTGCTATGCGCCGGACGACGGTCGTCTTCTGGGCATCAGCTCCTTCGCGGAGCCGGATGGCTTCGACAAGAGAGACTTCGGCCTGCACAAAGTTACCGTCGCGGAATGGCGCGGCTGTGTGTTCGTCAATCTCGATGAAGACGCCGAATTCGGCCCCGAGGTATTCGATCACGGCCACGACGAGCTCGAGAATTTTCCGCTCGAGGATCTCGTGCTCGGCCACGTCTGGGAGAAGCAGATTCACTGCAACTGGAAGGCCTTTTGGGATAACTACAACGAGTGTCTGCACTGCCCTTCCGTTCATCCGGAACTCGTCGAAATGGTTCCGATCTTCAAGCGCGGCTTGATCGATGAGCGCGACTTGCCGAACTGGCGCGAACACGCGGACGATCCCGACCCTTCATATCGCGGCGGCCTGCGCCACGGCGCCGAAACCTTGTCCAGCGATGGCAGCGCCCGCGGCTATGCGCGCACCGAAGGTCTGAGTGACGCGGACCGTCGGCGCGGGGTGACGTATGCCGGCGTATTGCCGTCGAACTATATCGTCATGCACGTCGATCACGCGCGCATCGTGCGCCTGCTGCCACTCGGCCCGGAAGAGACAGCGCTGAGAGTCGAATGGCTGTTCCAGAAAGAGGCGCTGGACGATTCTGCCTACGACATCGCGAACGTCACCGATTTCGCGAAAACAATACTGATGGAAGACGCGATCGCCTGCGAACTGAACCAGCAAGGAATGCACGCTAGGCCAATGGATGAGGGCGTGCTGATGCCCGAGGAGTACGAACTCAAGAGATTCAAGGACTGGCTGCTTGGGGCACTCGGCGAATGAGTCGATCGTCACAAGCACACTTCGATACCCGCAGGCTGCAGGAAACCGACCGCGAGCATTTCCTGCACCCCTGGCAGGAATTCGATGCCAATACCGACCGGCTCGTCATCACGCGTGCCGAAGGCGCCCATGTCTACGATTCCGACGGCAAGGCCTATCTGGATGGCATCGGCGGCATGTGGTGCGTCAACGTGGGTTACGGCCGCAGTGAGATTGCCAACGTAATGGCACAGCAGGGTGAGCTGATGCCCTATTACTCGACGTTCACGGACACGACCAACGCACCGGCGGTACAGCTGGCGCAAAAGCTCTCCGAACTGGCGCCTGGCTCGATCAACAACGTCATTTACTCCTGCAGCGGGTCGGCTGCCAACGATTCCGCCGTGCGACTCGCTCATTATTATCAGAGCCGGCGAGGCATGCCCGACAAAAGGCACATCATATCGCGGCGTTCGGCGTACCACGGCAGCACGTATCTCGGCATTTCGCTGTCCGGGCGCGATTACGAGAACCCCGGACACGTGCATTTCGTCGACGACATCGTCCACCATCTGTCGGCGCCGAACCCGTACCGGCGGCCGGACGGACTGTCCGTGGAGGCATTCTGCGACGAGCTCATCGATGAGTTCGACGCCAAGGTCGCTGATCTCGGCGCCGATAACGTTGCAGCGTTCATTGCCGAGCCCGTCATGGGTGCCGGCGGCGTCATCGTGCCGCCGCCCGGCTACCTGAAGCGCATTCGAGAACGCTGCAGCGACTACGATATCTTGTTCATTGCGGACGAAGTCGTAACGGCATTCGGCCGCCTGGGTCACATGTTCAGCTCGCTCGATGAGTTCGGTATTCAGCCGGATATGATCGTGACGGCCAAGGGAATCACGTCGGGCTATATACCGCTGGGTGCGACCCTGTTTACCGACGAGATCTTCGACGTCGTCAGCGCCCCCGAGGAAGGCGCCTGTTTCGAGCACGGCTTCACGTATTCCGGCCACCCGGTGGCCTGCGCGGTGGCGCTCAAGAACATCGAGATTCTCGAAAACGAAAACATCTGCGATCACGTTCGTGATGTTGGCGAATATTTCGAAACGCAGCTCCAGACCCTGAGCGATCTGCCCTTTGTCGGCGACGTCCGCGGCCGACGCTTCATGATGTGTCTCGAATACGTCGCCGACAAATCCACGCGGGAAGAGCTGCCGTGGGAGTTCAACATCAGCAAACGTATCTCCGACGCCTGCGAAGCGCGCGGGCTGATGGTGCGTCCCCTGGGCCACCTGAATATTCTGTCGCCGCCGCTTGTGCTGACGCGCGACGATATCGACGAACTGGTCCGAGTTCTCGGCGAGAGTATCGAGGCTGTCGCGCCCGAAATTCGTGCCGCCCTGAGCTAGGGTTTCTTTAGAAACCCGCCAGTCCGGTCGGCCAGGCAGGACTGTCGCCCATGTCCTCGCCGTGATCGTTCACGTACTCGATCGCTTCGCGCATGATCTCGAGGCCCTGCAGCAACACCTCGTCGTCCATGTTCAGCGCCGGATACATCCGGATATTCGCTTCGCGGTCGCTGATCGCCCAGACGCCGTTGTCGAGCATGTGGCTGCGGACTGCACGAGCGATCCACCAGTGTTTTGCGTCGTCGTCGGGACTCTGCAGGCCCACACCGAGCAGCAGTCCGTTGCCTCGCACCTGGCGAACGATGTCGTACTGCTCCCAGGATGCCATAGCCTCGGCCGCGAGCCGGCCGAGCCTTGCGGCATTTTCGACAATGCCGTCGCGCTCGTAGATCTCGAGCGTTTTCAGCCCTGCGGCACAGCCTGCCGGCGCGCCGGCGAACGTGGACCCGGAGAGAAAATCGTCGTTGTCACCGAGAATGTCGTCGCGCGCCGCGATGCCTGCACACGGCGCGATGCCGCCGGAGAGGTTCTTGCCGACGACCAGAATGTCGGGAACCACGTCATAGTGATCGACGCCCCACATCCTGCCCGTACGACCGAGGCCGGTGAGCACCTCGTCGGCGACCATGAGCCAGTCGTTGCGATCGCAGATCTCACGAATGCCCTGGAGAAAATTCTCCGGCGGGATCCAGTTGCCACCCTCTGCGAGCCCCGGCTCAATGAATACGCCTGCGATGTTGTCCCGCGGCACCATCGCTTTCGGAATATGGTTGTCGAGGTACCACAGGCAGTAATCGACGTATTGTTCCTGCGGAATACCGCTCGGCATGTCGTCGCTGTAAGGATATGGCGCCTTGATCACGCCGCCGGTCCAGGCTTCGAGAAAACGGCTACTGCCGGGCTCGTAGCCGCACATCAGCTTCGTGCCGATGCTTGCGCCGTGGAACGCGCCGGCAAAGGTCACGATGTAGCGCCGCTTCGTGAAGGTCAGCGCGAGGTGGACAGCCGCCTCGGCCGCCTCCGTGCCGGACACTTCATAATTGAATCGTGGCAGTGCGTTACCCGGCATCAGTGCGGTGAGTTTCTCGGCCAGGTCGTAGCGCAGCGAGTGATCGAAGTGAAAGCCGAAGCGACGGTGCGCTGCATCCACGGTCTCGATGATCTCCGGATGGGCGTTACCGATCGGGTTGGTTGCCCAGCCGTTCTGGAAGTCGATGTAGCGCTTTCCGTCTACGTCCCAGATGAAGTCACCTTCAGCCCGGTCGACCACGATCTGATTGGCCGAACGAAGTCCGCGCCGGCCGGCCTTGTTCAATTCCTCCTCGAACTTGAGGCCGTTGCGAAACAGAGGGATGCCGCGCTCGAGCACGGCGCGGGTTTTGGGTCCAGGAAATTTTTCAGACATAGTGCCCCCCGCGTATCGTCAGGGCCGCTTGAGCTCCTGAAGCAGCCACTCGATCCATCGTCGTTCGTCGTGTTCCATCGAGGAAAACGGGCCGGGGCGATAGTATCGGGAACGCAAGCCGCGGTAATTATTAACAATTATTTCCTTGTCTGATCTGGTTGTTACGTCCCATAGCCAGGTCAGTTCGTCGACGTCGTAATCCCTGCCTTCGACGGCATCCCCGCGTACCAGCCAGTAGACGTCACATCGACAGTTATCGGCATCGACCGGCGTGAAGACGTAGCCGACAACGTGGTCCGAGTACGCCAGCAGAAACGAGAAACCGCCAAAATTGAAGTCCGAAGCGCCGCCGTCATAGCCGCGTATCCTGCCCAGCAAGGGAGCGAGACCTTTACCGCTGCGGCTACCGCTTTCATAACCGTCGAACATCGCGGTACGGCTATAGCCGTAGCCCATTTCGCCAGGTGGTGCGTCGGTATCGACGAAATCGAACTCTATTTTCCGCAATCCGCAGGCCTCCATCTTCTCGAGCATGTTGTTCTGAAGATGCTCGCGGCGGCGCTCGTCTACCTGCAGCGTATGGCGCTGTGAGTACTCCGGGTGCGCCGTGGCACAGTGATAACACTCCTGGTAATTCTCGATCGACAGCTTCCAGTTGGCCGGAATGTCATAGGTCTTGTGCGCGGCTACCTTGAGATTCTCGAAATCGAACATGGCCATCGGCTCGGCCAGATCGCGCTTGGCGCTTTCCGTGCCGGGCGGATTGTCCGAGAAACAGACGAACATCAGGCCATGGATGACGTCGAGCGAGACTTTGTTCAGTCCGTGTGTCGCCTTGTCGAAGTCGCTGATCATGCTGCGCGCATGCGTCAGGTTGCCGTCGATGTCGTACATCCAGCCGTGGTAAGGACACATGAACTTGTCGACATGCCCGCGATCCTCGAGGCACACAAGCGAGCCGCGGTGGCGGCAGACGTTGGCGAAAGCGCGGATTTCGCCGTCGCTGCCGCGTACGACGATAGCGGATTCCTCGCCGGCCCGGAAAAGCTTGAAGTCGCCGGGTTCGGACAGCTCGGAAACGTGCCCGGCCAGGAACCAGTTACGGTTGATCACCTTCTCGATTTCGAGCGCGTAGATGTCGGGATCGGTATAGAAGCGCTGCTCGAGTGCATATCCCGGCCGCTGTGCCGCGATCAGTTCCTCGATTGTGCGATCGTCTTTGCTCACAGTCAGAAGCTCGCCGGAGGCGTCGCACTGCGGCGCGGCGGGAACCAGAACGGCTTATCAACGACCGTAGCCTTTGCCATGACCCGCGACCAGTGCATTTCACGCTGGTAATAGATCTCGACCCATAGGTTGCTGCCGACCTTGCCGTGCGGCTGACGCACGGAGCCGATGGCAACGTTTTGCTTGCAGACCGGCGACCATTCGGACGACGTCACGAAGCCGATCTCGCTCTTGTTGCCGCTCTCGTTCTCGAAGATGTACGAGCTTCTCGCAATCTTGTTGCCTTCGATGTCGAGTTTTACGAGACGCCACGTGGACCCTCGCCGTTTTTCCTCGGCGAGCGCACGACGGCCGTTGAAATTCGGCTTCCCGAAGTCGACCAGCCACTCGAGTCCGAGTTCCAGCGGCGACCGCGTGCGGCCCAGGCGCACCGTTGCCTTGGCCGGCAGAAAATCCTGGTAGGCGGCCAGGTATCCGGCTTCGATGCGCGCCATCTCGAGCGCCTCGACGCCGATGGCGCGAATTCCGTGCAATTCGCCCGCCGCAAACAGCGCATCCCAGAGCGCTTCCGCCTTGTCGGGCTCGATCCAGAGTTCATAGCCGAGATCGCCGGTAAATCCAGTGCGCGATACCATCAGTTCAGCGCCCTGAAAGTCGAAATGGGTCAGGCCGAACGGCTTGAGTTCGCCGAGCCCGTCGAGTCCCATCTTGCTGAGAATGGCGAAGGACGTCGGGCCCTGCACGGCCAGCGCCGCGATGTCGGCCGTTTCCTCGACGACGGATACGTCGAAGCCGATGGTGTTGGTCAGCAGCCAGTCGTAGTGGCGCTCCTGCGAGCAGAGTCGATACTCGCCATCGCGCAGGTGGAAAATCGTGCCGTCGTCGAGAACCTGACCGCGATCGTCACACCATACGGCGTACGCCACGCGGCCCGGTCTGATCTTGGCCATATCCCGAGTGACGAGCCGATTCACGTAATCGAGCGCATCAGGTCCCGTAATGCGGTATTTGGTCATCGGCGTCAGGTCGAATACGCCGGTTGCGTTGCGGATCGCGAAGTACTCCGTCTCCGCACAGTACAGTGCATCGGGCGTCGTGTAGCCCTTCCAGTTGTGCCATTCGTTGAGCGTGTCCTGTTCGGCCATGCGCGAGTGGAATGGCGTTTCGAGTCGTCCCTGATGAACTTCGATGATGCTCATGCTGCACGCTCCCCGGCGAGGATCTGCCGCGCCGCATTGCGGCCGGCCGCACCGCTGATGCCGCCGCCCGGATGAGCGCCGGCCCCGCACAGATACAGCCCGTCGATCGGCATGCGGTACTGGGCGGCGCCGGCGACGGGCCGCACGAACAAAAACTGGTCGAGCGTCAGCTCGCCGTGGTGCCAATGGCCGCCGGTGATGTGGAATTCCTTCTCGATATCCGCGGGTGTGAGCATCTCGCTCGCGGTGATTCGCGATGCGATTCCCGGCATGTACCTTTCGATCGCGCGAATCGTTGCGGATTCGAACGCGTCCCGCGCCTCATCGGTCCAGCCACCCTTGAGCGCGTACGGCGCGTACTGGACGATCGCCGACATGACGTGCTTGCCCGTAGGCGCCAGGGTCTCGTCGCGAAAACTCGGAAACGTAATCTCGAGCACGGGTTCGGGCGACGATTCACCGTACTTCGCGGGATTGAACGCGCGCTCGACGTAGTGCTCGTCGGGTGCAATGACGAAGCGACCGCCGAACTCGCGTTTCTCGATACCATCGATCATCGGCAGCCCGTCGAGTGCAAGATGCAGCTTCGCCGCATTGCCCCGCGAGCGCATATGAAAAATGCGGTGCGCGAATCCGGCCTCCACGTGCATAGCACCGACCAGCTCGAGCATCGTTCGCT
>JBFHXQ010000131.1:0-8184 GCA_041598895.1 Woeseiaceae bacterium
CATCGTCAGAAACGCGCTGTTGATGCCGTTGCGATTCGGCAGCCCGAAGCTGATGTTCGACGCGCCGCAGGTCGTGTTCACTTTGAGTTCCTCGCGCAGCCGGCGCACGATGTGCATGACCTGCTTGCCTGCCGAGTTGATTGCCCCGATCGGCATCACGAGGGGATCGACGACGACATCCGAGTGCGGTATGCCGTAATCTGCTGCCCGCTCGACGATCTTTTTGGCGACCTGGAAGCGAATATCGGGGTCCTCGGAAATACCGGTCTCGTCGTTCGAGATCGCGACCACGGCGGCTCCGTGCTTTTTGACCAGCGGAAGTACGGACTCCAGACGCTCTTCCTCACCGGTCACCGAATTCACGAGCGCTTTGCCCTGGTACACACTCAGTCCTGACTCGAGCGCTGCGACGATCGACGAATCGATGGACAGGGGCACGTTGGTAATCGACTGCACGAGTTTCACGACGTCCGCGAGAATCGCCGGCTCGTCGGCGAGCGGTATGCCCGCGTTGACATCGAGCATGTGCGCTCCGGCTTCTACCTGGGCGATCGCATCCGCTTCGACACGGCTGTAGTCGCCGTTGGCCATTTCCTCGGCCAGAATCTTGCGACCCGTGGGATTGATTCGTTCGCCGATGATGATGAAGGGGCGATCGAAGCCGATGCGCACCTCTTTCGTTGCCGAGGAAACCAGGGTGTCTGTCATGTACTTTGCTCCATAGGGTGGTTCGATTCGCCCGGCACCGGCTGCGGGTCGATCTGCGGTTCGGCATCTCTCGGGATTCCCGGATGCCAGAGTTCGCGGCCGCCGAGAACGCCGGATCGCTCGACGATTTCGGCGACCCGATGCTCCTGGCGAAACGCCATGATGTGCACGCCTGCGACGCCCTCGATCTGCTGCAACTGCTGGATCATCTCGACGCAGATTCGGACGCCTTCGTCGGTCTGCTTGTCGGCCTGCCGCAGGCGGCGGATGACGTCGTCGGGAATGTGGATGCCGGGCACGTTGCTGAGAATCCACTCCGCGGACCGCGCCGATGCCAGCGGGCCGACACCGACCAGTATGAAGGCCTTTTCATGACAGCCCTGGTCGCGAACGGCGGCCATGTATTTCTTGAACAATTCGATGTCGAAGCAGTATTGCGTCTGGATGAACTGGGCGCCCGCCGCAATCTTCTTGGCTAAACGCAACGGCCGGTAATCGAGCGGTGGGCCGAACGGGTTTGCTGCGGCGCCAAGAAAAACGCGCGGAGGACTCGTCAGCTGGCGGCCGCTCAGGAACTGGTGATCGTCGCGCATGCCGCGGATGATCTGCAGCATGGACATGCAGTCGACGTCGAATACCGGCTTGGCTTCCGGATGATCCCCGACTTCGACGCCGTCCCCGGTAAGGCAAAGGATGTTCGAGACGCCCATCGCGGCGGCGCCGAGTACGTCGCCCTGGATGGCGATTCTGTTGCGGTCCCGCGCCGAGACCTGCATGACCATCGCGTAGCCGCGGCGGGTCAGGAGCGAGCACATGCCGACGCTCGACATGTGGCAGTGAGCGCCCGAGCCGTCCGTCGCATTGATCGCGTCCACTACGCCGTCGAAGAGTGCCGCCCGCTTGTAGACGTCTTCGGGATCGGCAGAATCCGGCGGTGCGATTTCGGCGGTGACGGCGAATACGCCGGCGCGCAGGATGCGCTCGAGACGCCCCGGCGATACGTGGCCGGGCCATATCGGCAGATTTTCGCCGGGGATGAGCGGCTCGTCATCGAATCTCATGACGCACCCGCACGGGATTCGCTGGCGCGATGCCGCACTTCGCGGAGCCACGCCGATCGGCCGAACAGCCGAAAATCGACTGCAGGCTGCACGACCTGAATCGGGTAGTCGCTCGTGGCCAGGCGCTTGTTACCTTCCCAGGCGAGAACCCAGACGCAGGGCATCTCCGGCTTGATCTCGCAGCCGCCGTCCGGCCGCACGCCGCCGCAGGGACCGTTGCGCAAGCCCTTCGGGCAGTTCATCGGGCAGGAGAGCCCGGTAAAGCCGACGATGCACTGGCCGCAGGATTGTGAGTCGAGCAGCCAGCCTTTCGTGGCCTTTTCCACGGCGACAAACGGCTTGTCGAGCCGCTCGTAACCGATGCGCCGAAGCAGCGGCTCCAACCTGACGAGCGTCCATTCGAACGCGGCGTAGAGCACTCTGAGACCTCGGGCATGCCTCACGGACCACCTGCGAACTGCGTACACGGCTAGTCTCCGCGTGCAGCGCCGTGACTGCGGACCAGCTGTTCGAGACGGGCATCCGAAAACGCAGCTTCGAGGCATTCTGCTTCGTGGACCGCAAATTCACGCAGCTCCTTATCGGTGTCGATAGCCGTGGTCTCGCGGCGCCACTCGGCGAGGTAGGCGTCGCTGCTGCCTTTGCCGGCGCGCATTGCGGCGCGGTCAATGGCTTCCTGAAAGCGATGGCTGAGCGGCGCCTTCTCGCGCCGGCGGCCGCGCTGCGCGATGACCTGCGACGGAATGTCGCGCCAGAACACGACGATTTTCTTAACCACCGGTGAACGCCGTCATCTGGCTGCGCAAGCCGGATTCGAGACCGCCATAGCCGGTGTGCTCGTGTTCGAACGCGAGACCGAGTCGCTCGGCAGCGCTTTCTGCATATGCCAGCAACGAGTCGTCATGGACCTGAGACAGGTACACGACGCGGCGATAATTACCGAAGTACTGATCGCGCAGTTCCGGATGCGCATCGAGCTTCAGCGGCGCGATCACAAGTCGGTCGAAGTGACGAGCGAGAAAATCCGTAAGGTAAAACGTGCCGGGTTCGGCCGACGCCAGTTCCTCGAAGCGATCGGACCCGGCGAAAAACTGGTAACAGTGCGCACCCGGCAGCCGCTCGATCCCGGCGCCGGATTCTTCGAGGACCCGATCGATCGCGCCTCCGGTGCCGCAGTCGGCATAGGCGACAAAAATTTTCTCATAGCGGTTGCGGTGCTTGTGCAGCTTCTCGCGCAGCCTTGCCGGTATTTCCGACGGCCTGTTGTGCAGCCGTGCGTCAATGCACTCGAGGTCCATGTGCGTCCAGCCATAGGCGTTCCGGAGCGCGTTGATCTCGCGCGCCAGGGCACCGCAGCCGATGACGAGCAGGGGTTTACGCACTGACTGCCTCGCGGCGCTCCTTGAGGAGCTGCGGCGCGACCTCCGCCGCCTGTGCGGCATCGCGGCAGTATGCGTCGGCGCCAACGGCCGCACCGAACTGCTCGTTCAGCGGCGCACCGCCGACCAGGACGATGTAGTCGTCGCGGATACCCTGTTTCACCATCTCGTCGATGACGACCTTCATGTACGGCATCGTCGTCGTCAAAAGCGCCGACATGCCGAGAATGTCCGGCTTGTGCTCCTGGAGCGCCGCAAAATAGTCTTCGACCGCGTTATTGATCCCTATGTCGATCACTTCGAAGCCGGCGCCTTCCAGCATCATCGCAACCAGGTTCTTGCCGATGTCGTGAATGTCGCCCTTGACCGTGCCAATCACCATCTTGCCGATCGGCTTCACGCCGGTCTCTGCGAGCAGCGGGCGCAGAATTTCCATTCCGCCTTTCATCGCGTTCGCGGCGAGCAGTACTTCCGGCACGAACAGGATACCGTCGCGAAAATCGATGCCGACGATGCGCATGCCCTCGACGAGCGCCTTGTTGAGCACCGCCTCGGCCGACCAGCCACGCCCCAGCAGAATCCTGGTGCCATCCTCGATTTCTTCTTTCAGGCCGTCGTACAGGTCGTCATGCATCTGCGTGACGAGTTCGTCATCCGGCAACTCGGCGAGGATGATTTCCTCGTCTTCGATGTCTGGTATCTGGGCTTCGTCACTCATTTGAATTCGTCTCGTTCTCAGTAATCGCGGTCTTCAAATTCCGCCTTGCGCCGTGCAATGAACTCCGTCAGCGCCTCGTCGACAGACGGGTCCAGCGCCGGCGGTTCGTAGTCGTTCAGCATCTTCTTCCAGATCGCGTTGGCGCGGGCGGCCGCGTCCTTCGACCCTTCCTGCTCCCACTGCTCGAAGCTGTTGTTGTCGGCAACGATAGACCGGTAGAAGGCGGTCTCGAAATTCGCTCGGGTATGTGCTGCCCCGAGGTAATGCGAGCCCGGGCCGACCTCCCGCATCGCATCGAGCGCCTGGCCATTCTCGGTGAGGTCGACGCCCTGCAACAGCACGGCCAGCATGTTCGCCTGGTCAATATCGAGAATGAATTTCTCGTAGCCCATCGACAGGCCGCCTTCGAGCCAGCCCGCTGCGTGCAGCATGAAATTGACGCCGGCCAGCGCCGACGTCTGCAGCGTGTTCGCAGACTCGTACGCGGCCTGCGCATCCGGGACCTTCGACGCGCAGAGCCCACCGCCGCTGCGAAACGGCACGCCGAGCCGACGGGCCAGCGCGGCGCACGCGAACAGCACGAGGCTGGGCTCCGGCGTGCCGAACGTGGGTGCGCCGGACTGCATCGATACCGCGGCGGCAAACGTGCCGAAGATCACCGGCGCTCCGGGCCTGACGAGCTGCACGTAGGCCATACCGGCGAGCGCCTCCGCGAGAATCTGTGTGACGGTCCCGGCCACCGTGACCGGCGACATCGCGCCGGCGAGCATGAATGGGGAAATGACGGTTGCCTGGTTGTGACGCGCGTAGACCGTCGCGGCGCCGAGCATCGTCGCATCGAAGGTCAGCGGCGAATTCGCGTTGATCAGGCTCGTGATGACGGCGTTCTGTTCGACGAACTCCTCGCCGAACACGAGCTTCGCCATATCGACCGTGTCCTGCGCCCGCTCCGGGTGTGTGACAGAACCCATGAACGGCTTGTCGCTGAATTTGATGTGGCTGTACACCATGTCGAAGTGGCGCTTGTTCACCGGAATATCGACCGGCTCGCAGACGGTGCCGCCGGAATGATGCAGGCCGCCGCTCATGTACGCGAGCTTCACGAAATTGCGGAAATCCTCGAGCGTTGCGTAGCGGCGACCCTGATCGAGGTCCCGCACGAATGGCGACCCGTACGCGGGCACGAGCACCGTGCGACGGCCACCGATGACGACGCTGCGCGCCGGATTCCGAGCATGCTGCGTGTACTCTGCAGGTGCGGAATTTTGCACGATCGAACGGCACAGCCCGCGCGGGAATCGCACGCGTTCGCCGTCGATGTCCGCACCCGCATCGCGAAACAGCGCCAATGCGTCGGGGAAATCGTTGAAGTCGATGCCGATTTCCTCGAGCACGGTATCGGCATTGTGCTCGATCAGCTCGAGGGACTCGTCGGACAGCAGTTCGAAATACGGAATCTTGCGCTCAATGAATGGCGCTGTGGCCGCAGACGATTGCCGTCTTGCAGCGCGTTTGGCCTCGCGACCCGCGGCTCTGCGTCTGCGTGGTCTGGTGCTCATGAGCGGTCTCGGTGAGGCGCGGCGTTGCACCGCTAACTTATTATGCAGACGTAGATTTTAGCAGTTCACAGGGTTCCCGAATCAGATCTCCGGCATGGTTGCGCGCGACGTTCGTCTGGCCAAAAACGACACGAATTGAACATTTTCGGCGACTCTGGCAGCGGCCGGTCAGCGCTGGCCGCCGTCGCGTTCGTTTTCCGGGTTGTCGGAAGCTTCCGGGGTCCACGGGCCGTCATCCACGAAATCGTCGATGTAAAAGTGGTCGATCGAGAAATGTGCGTGGTTTCGCAGGTCGAACCGGGCGACCCGGACGATCGCGATACACAGGAGTAACGCGACGATCAGCAGCGGCGCGCCGCCCACGATGCTTGCCGTCTGCAACGTTTCGAGACCGCCGAGAAGCAACAGCGCGATCGGCATGAAGCTCAGCGCAAAAGCCCAGAACAGGCGGTTCCAGCGCAGCGGCTCGCCCTCGAGTTTGCGCTGCACGACGGAGGCAAGAATGTAGGAAATGGAATCGAACGTTGTTGCCGTAAATATCAGGGCCAGCAGCGTGAAAATGCCGATGACGAGATAGCGCAGCGGGAGTTCGCCCAGGACGGCGAAAATAGCGGCCGTCGGTGACTGATCGTTCAGTATCGCAACGACATCCACCTGCCCGGAAAGTTGCAGGTAGAGTCCGAAGTTTCCGAGCACCATGAAAAACAGGAAACAGCCCAGCGTGCCGAAGAAAATGGAGCCGACGACCATTTCCCGAATCGTGCGCCCCCGCGAGATGCGTGCGATGAACAGGCCGACGCTGGGCGCGAACGCGAGCCACCAGGCCCAGTAGAAGATCGTCCAGTTCTGGGGGAAGCGCGAATTCTGGAAGTTGTTGAAGTTCCCGAACGGCTCGGTCCACGTCGCCATGCGCACGATATTGCTCAGCACCCTGCCAAGGGCATCGATGCCGGTGTTCGCCATGAACACGGTCGGACCGACGACGAAGACGAACGCAAGAAGCGAGAGCGCCAGCCAGAGGTTGATATTCGACAGGGTCTGAATGCCTTTTCTGAGTCCGGCGTAGGCGCTCGCGCCGAAGATGGCTGTGCACAGCAGCAGAACGACGATCTGGGTCGAGATGTTCTTCGGTGCGCCGAACAGCTCGTGCGCGCCCTCGTTGATCAGCGGCGCGGCGAGCCCCAGCGTTGTTGCACCGCCGCCCAGCATGCCGAAAACGAACAGGACGTCGACCAGCTTTCCGGTCTTGCCATGGGCCATGCCCTCGCCGAGCACGGGGAGGAGCGCTTCCGAAACTTTCAGCACATTGCGGTGGCGCACGTAGTAGAAATACGCAATCGGCAGCGCCGGGATCAGGTAGATCGACCAGGCCAGCGGTCCCCAGTGAAAGATGCCGTAGGCAGCGGCCCAGCGCACCGCCTCGGCGGAACGGGGCTCTACGTGAAACGGCGGCGCCTGGTAATAGTAGGCCCATTCGATCGTGCCCCAGTACATGATCGAGGCGCCGATGCCGGCGCAGAACAGCATCGCGGCCCAGGAAATCGTCGAGAATTCCGGTTTCTCGTCCGGATGCCCGAGCGAGATGCGACCGATATCGCTGAACGAGATGTAGGCCATGAAGATGCCGGCGCCCGCGCCGAGCGCGAGGTACAGGAAGCCGAGGTTGTCGGTCAGAAGGCCGCGCGCGAGGCCGACCCAAAACCCGCCCTGTTCCGGGAAGATAACGAGCGGCAGCGTGACGGCGAGCAGCAGTCCGAGAGCGCCGAAAAACGTCGGCTTGTCGATGAGCTGAAACGATTCCCGGATTTTCAACGGCGGACTCTGCTTGGCGTGTCGGCGACCACCATATCACGCCCGTTCAGAAGACCCGTGCGACGTCACCCAGGTTCGCGTAGATCGTTTTGACCTGCGTGTAGTGTTCGATCGCTTGCAAGCCATTTTCCCGACCGATGCCGGAGTCCTTGTAGCCGCCGAACGGAACGCCGGCCGGCGTCACGTTGTAATCGTTGATCCATACGATCCCTGACTGCAGCGCGTTTGCAATTTCGTGCGCACGCGCGAAATTGCGCGTGAACACGGCACCCGAGAGCCCGTAGGGCGTGGCATTAGCACGACTCACGGCTTCCTCATCGGTCTCGAACCGCAGTACCGACATCAGCGGTCCGAACACCTCTTCGCGGACGAAAGGCTGATCGTCCGAACAGTCGGCGAACACTGCGGGCGTGACGTAGTAACCGTTCATTAGCTCCCCGTCGCTGAACGCATCGCCACCGCAGACGTGCCGTGCACGGCTGCTTTTCGCCGCCGTCATGTATTCAAGCACTTTTTGATAATGCTCCCGTGACACGAGCGGACCCATCTGCGTGTCCGGATCGAACGGATCGCCAACGCGAATGGCGCGCGTGCGCTCCCCGAGCTGTTTGACGAATTCGTCGTAGATAGAGGCGTGCACGAACACGCGGGTGCCGTTGGAACAAACCTGACCAGATGAATAGAAGTTGCCGACGAGCGCGGCATTCAGCGCGTTGTCGATGTTGGCGTCGTTGCAGATGATGATAGGCGACTTGCCGCCGAGCTCGAGCGTGACTTTCTTCAGGTCCGCGCCCGCCGCCGCCATGACCGCTTTGCCTGTAGGTACGGATCCCGTCAGCGATACCTTGGCGACGTGCGGATGCGTAACGAGCATCTGGCCGGTCTGCCGGTCACCCTGCACGACGTTGAATACGCCCGGCGGCAGTCCGGCCTCCGTATAGATTTCG
>JBFHXQ010000132.1:0-8156 GCA_041598895.1 Woeseiaceae bacterium
CCGGCCGCCGCCACGTCAGCCCTCCGTCTCCGGCCGAATGCCGCGGTCCGGACTGACCCAGATCGCCCGGGCCCCGCGCCGTTTCAGGATCGCCTTGGGCACTGCGAAAACGCTGGCCGCGGCATGGATCGCCCAGTACGCCATCGGGTACCAGATCATCCAGTAGTAAAAGCGTCCGAGATGGCGCGGCTCATAGCGGCTGTCGATCAAGAGGCTCAGCGCGAATTGCAGCAGACAGGTGCCGCCGAGAATGACGCCGCTCCAGCCCGGCAGTACCGCCTCGACCTTGAATGGCTCCGGAAGATCGATAAACAGACCCAGCGACCAGATTACGAATACGAAGGCCATCACGTAAGCCCAGAACGTGCTGACGATGAGTTCGACACCGACCATCCACATGCGCCGGTTACGCCAGCTCAGGAGCTCTCTGCAATGGCGCATCAGGACCTCGATACCCCCCTGGGCCCAGCGCAGCCGCTGGCGCCAGAGGCCATCGCCCGTCTCCGGCATCAGGATGTAGCAGAGTGCGTTGGGCTCATAGCGCACGTCCCACTGATTGAGCTGCAGCTTCCAGCTGATGTCGATGTCCTCGGTCACCATATCGAGGTTCCAGTAGCCGACGGCGTGCAGGGCAGAGCGCCGAAACGCGGCGACGACGCCGGAGACGGTGAATACGCGTCCGTAAACGCGCTGCGCGCGCTTGATCAGGCCGATGATCGAGGAGAACTCGCCGGTCTGGATTTTGCCGAGCAGCGTGGTGCGGTTGCGGACCCGGGGATTGCCGGTAACGGCGCCGACGCGGGGACCCTGGGCAAAGTGCCACGTAAGCCAGCGCGTCGCGTGGCGCTCGAGGATTGCGTCGCCGTCAATGCAGACCAGGATTTCGTGTTGCGCCGCAATCGCGCCCAGCCTGAGACCCATGGCCTTGCCCTGATTGGTCGCGAGATGAATGACCCGCAGGCGCGACGACTGCTCGGCCATCGCATCGAGGATGTCGCCGGTTTCATCCGTGCTCGCATCGTTTACGGCAATGACCTCGAATTCGTCGTAGTCCTGGTCCAGTAACGCTTCGAGCGTCTCGACGACGTTTTCTTCCTCGTTGTGGCAGGGAACGATGAACGAGACCCCGGGCGCGTCCGGCAACACGGGCGGATCCTCGAAGTGTCGCTTCTCGACATGCTCGCGATAGAAGAAGTAGTAAATGGCGCCCGTCATCCACATGTAGGACATGAACATCGGATAATAAAAGGCAAAATCGAGCAGCCCGTTGACGAATTGGGTCATTGTCATCGGATTGCCGCTCCCATCAGATGCTCGTCCAGCGAGATGCCGCGGCGCAGCTCGTCAAGGTCCGGAAAGCCATTGACGAAATCGTCGGGACAATATCCGAGATGCCGAACGCCGAGCGATTGCAGCCAGCGCAACGTGGTGCGAATCTCGGCACTCGTTGCCGTCGGTAATTTCGAACCATCGAGCATTTGCAGCTCGAAAATAGTGCGGTTGAAGCCGTCTTTACGGCTTTTCACGTCCGCGACGAGCTGCGCGTAGGATTGCTTTGTCGCGCCCTCGTTCTCGACTGTGGGTATGGTTGGCAGCACCACGAAGTCATACGTTTCGAGAAATCGGTCGAAGTCGGGCGCGAGGTACGTCCCGGCAGCGGCATCGAATGGCGATCTTGGCGCGTAGGCGCGGACCGACACGAGATCGGGAATACTGCGACGCGTCTGCGCCGTTATCTCGGTGCCAAAGTCGAACAGCTCTTCGAGCTGACCGTCGTTCTTGAACAGCAGTCCGTCGAACTGCGCATAAGTTGCGAGATCAGCATAGATCTCGAGGACTACAGCGCGGGCGTCGGCATTGTGCGGCGACAGTAAGGGTGTGGCATCCTGGGCTGCAGCGTCGTACCAGGCGGCATTGAACGCGTCGCCTTCGAATTTGAGCACTGGCAGCCAGGCGAAGACCTCGACTTCAGCACGGGTCTTGAGCTGCCAGGCGACCCGGTTGAACAGGTTGGCGCGCACCGGCAGGTGGCGGTTCGGGAAATACGCCGCGTCGGCAAGGCCGTCACCGTCATCGTCGACGAATGTTCGTACGAAGACGTGGCTGATCTCGAGCGCCTTGATGCGATCGAGCAGGCGGTCGAGATTCCTCAGCTCGATGGTCGAATCCGGGTCGTGCAAATCCTCGAGATTGACCTGAGCGACGCGCACGAGCGGCGGCTGCGGGCCCCGTAGCAGCATGGCGCTGAAATCGGTGAGCCGCGGATTTGCAATGATCAGATCCCTGCGGATGTGCAGCGAGTCCCCCCGCGACTGCGCTTTCGGATTCAGCGTAAGATTTACGCGCATGCCGTACTCGGCAGCGATTTTCGACACGGCGTCGTTGTAGGCCCCGTACGGCCAGGTGATGCTGCGCGGGCGCGCTCCGATCTCGTTTGCAATCTCGTTGACGCTGGTCTTGAGGTCAGCAGAGATTCGCGTCCGGTAGGCTGCCTCATCCTCGTAGCCGTCGTCTAGATACTCGCGGGTGACCGCTGCCGGCTGTAAGTTACCCTGAGGATTGCCCCTGATTCCGCTGTGAAGGTCGTGCGTATGCGACGCGATCTCGACCAGGCCGGACTCGTGCATCTCGCGAATCTGATCCCAGCTCAGAAAATCATCCGCTGTGCGCTGGACGTTCGCATACGCAACGCTGCCAGGCATTTCGACCCAGTTCGTAACGACGCTGACGACGGCCGGGTATCCGAACAGTTTGAGCAGCGGAAACACATGCGTGTAGACGCTGGCAAGTCCGTCGTCGAAGGTCAGCAGCACCGAGTTGTCAGGCAGTGCCTGTCGTCCGTCGTGCGCTTCGAGAATCTGATCGATGCTGACCGGCTGATAGCCGTTGTCCCGCAGCCAGGTGAACTGATCGATCAGGCTCTGCGTCGACACGGCATACTGGTCGGGATCGTAGTCACCCGCGACGTCGTCGCGAACGTCGTGGTAGGCAAGCGCACGGTAGCGCAGCTCGTCCGCAGCGGAAGGCAGCGCAAACAGCAGCAGAAGCGGCAGCCAGCGCATCAGAATCGCCCCCGGAAGCCGAACAGGTAAAACGTCGAGGACTCTTTTTGCCCGTCATACACATTGCCGCGACGGCGCACGCCTATGCGTGTGCTCCAGCGCCTGCTCAAGTCGGCGACAAGTTCGTAATCGAGCGACCATGTGTCGCCAGCCGCAAACCCGGACTGGTCGTAGCGGCCGGCCATGCCGGTCAGCTGATGGACGAGCGCGAAGTCGTAGCGCTTGAGCATCGTCCAGTCGTTGCGTAGTCCGGCCGCCCACCCGATGCTCTCGAGCGGGCTGAAATAGGGGACATCGTCGCGGTCGCGTTCCTCCGCGAACAGTTCGCCGAGTAGTGTCAGCTTGTAGCGCGGCACGGTCAGCAGCCGATGCCGCGCCGCGACATACAGCGACCGTGCGGCATTGCCATCGGAAAAGTCCTGAAGGCGGAAATTTGCTGCGATGCCGGTCGATTCATGCCGTGCGTACTCGACTCGGAATGCCAGCATGTCGCTACTGATGCTGACGCGAGCGCCACGCAGCGGCGTCTCGTCGCTGTTCGTATCGACGGAGCCGCCCAGGGACCAGAAGTCGTTCAGACGATAATCGACGGCGCCCCGGAAACCGGTCCTGCCGCCACTGCGATCACCGGAAAGCGTTGCGCTGGCGAGCCAGCGCTGGTAGCGATACTCGAGCCCGGCACCCAGGCGGCGACGGCGTGCATCGCCTTCCGGAAACTCCGCGAACGCGTCGTGCGTGCCGAGCAAAATTCGGTACCGGTGTGCGATCGGCCGCGATCGCCAGCGTGCGTCGACGCGGTACTGGTCTTCACCGAATGTCGGGCCGCTGCTTTCGCCTACTTCGCCAGACAGGTCGAGTTCGCTTTTCTGATGGACGCGCCAGCGGGCGTCGAGATTTTTCACCGCCGACAGGTCAGAATGGTGCTCGCGCAGAGTTTCGACTTCATGTTCGACAACGACATAGTCGCGACTGTCGAGACGCGCATGCGCATGGCCGACGCGTGCCGACATCAGGTCAGGTTCCACGGCGAGTACCTGCGCATATTCCGACAGCGACCGGTTCAGCCAGCCGCGCCAGCGATAGACGTTTGCGAGCTCCTGGCGCAAATCGGTGTTGTGGGGTGCCTCGGCGAGCAGCGTTTCGAAGTATTCCTGCGAGTCGGCAAGCTGGTCAGCGTAGGCCCTGGCCAGTCCCGCCATGATCGCTGCACGCAGATAGTCGCGAGACGGTTTGACGATCGGCGAGCCCTTCACCTGGTTGACGGGCGGGATGCGATCGAGCAGAGATTCGGCAAGTGCGAGCGCGCGGCGGTGATCGGCAAGGTCCGCGTACACGAAAAACAGCGGAAACTGCACTGCGAGATTGTCGGGCTCCCTCGCGACCGCGATTTCCAGGACCTCGCGGGCGCGCTCCGGTTTGCGCTCGTACAGATAGGCGCGGCCGGCCGCTTCCAGTACGTACGCGGGCGTGTCGTGCACGTCCTCAGCGAGCGCCTCGAAATCGGCAATCGCTTCACCCATACGCAACCGGTCCGCAAGCGACACGATACGGTCGTAGCGCAGCCGTTTGCGCATGTTCGCTTCCAGATCGGGGCGAGCAAGCAACACCTCGATTTCGGAAAGGGCGCGGTCCGTGCCCTCGTGACGGCGCTCGTCGGGATAGGCCGACTGCGCGCCGTGACGAATCCGCAGTGCGACTACGTCCGCCTCGAGCTGAAGGATTTCCTCGCCGCTCAGAATACCCGGGTGTTCGGTGGCCACGGCGAGAGCCTGTTTTGGCAGCAGTATGGCGCGCAATACCAGAGACTTGCCGCGCAGTGCCACGCGATTGCCCGGCGCGATTTGCAGAGCGGCCTGGTAGTCGGCGAGCGCACGCATGAGGCGTCCCTGGCGCTCATTCACGTAGGCGCTGGCAAGAACGAGATCCAGGCTGCCATGCTGCTGCTCGTTAGCCGCCGCGATCGTTTCCCTTGCCTCGAAAAAGTTCTCGGCGTCGGCGTGACTCATGGCGAGTCCGGCTCGCGCATCCAGGTCGTCGGCGTCGCGGTCCAGCATCGCGGAATACCAGGCAATCGCCGTCGCGTATTCACCGGCTTCCCGCGCCGTCGCGGCAACCGTGCGCAAGACGTAGTCAGGCGCGATTGTCACGTCGATGTGCCGGGCGTTGTCGAGCGTGCGGTCCGCGTCGCCGGCCCAGGCAAGAATCACGGTTTCGTCGTAGAGCAGCGCCCTGTTGGCAGGGTCCTGCTCGCGCAACTCGGCGAGAATGTCGAGCGCCTGGCCATGGTCTCCGTCACGGGCGAGGTCGACGGCCGTTTTATGCATCAATGCCGGCTGTGCCGGCTGTGCGAATACGCCGTTGATGAGAGTCGCTGTCAGCAGAAATGCAAAGTAAGCCGTACGCATGCGCTACAGTCAGGTCGACACGAAAGCACGTCCGACCGCGGTATGACAGTCGGATCGCGTCGTGTCTCAATGCCCAGTCCAAGAATCTGGGAATAGGTTAAATCTCGCCGGACAGCCGAGATACCTAGAGCGTCACACTTAATAAGTAAGCGATACGGACAATGTGACGAGGGTCACACTTTCAGAGCGTCGAATCTCTGGCATCGCCTGGCTTTCTCGAGCAACGCATTGCAGGATCTAAACCGTGTCGGGTCGGGATCGGTGCACAGGAATCCTCCGCTCAAAATCGCCGTCGCCGATTTTTTCGCAGCTGGCCGACATTGCTTCGATTGCGGTTCGGGATCGGGTACCCTCATATTTTCTTGACTCTCGAAACCGGGTACATGAAACGCCCCGATTCCGGCCGCAGACCCGAAATCGCAGTCGCGCCGATGATGGACTGGACAGATCGGCACTGCCGCTATTTCCTGCGCCTGGTCAGTCCAGGCGTCAGGTTGTATACGGAAATGATCACCGCGGCCGCCATTCACCACGGCGACTACGCAGCGCTGCTGCGCTACGACGATGCAGAACGTCCGCTTGCGCTTCAGGTCGGCGGCAGCGATGTCGCACTGATGACCGAAGCCGCCATGCGCGCGGCAGAGCTTGGCTACGACGAGGTGAATATCAATGTCGGCTGCCCGAGCGACCGCGTGCAAAGCGGGCAATTCGGTGCCTGCCTGATGGCGCGGCCGGAACTCGTCGCCGATTGCTTTTCGGCGATGCGTGCGGCAGTCGACGTGCCGGTGACGGTCAAGACACGCCTCGGCATCGACGGAAACGACAGCTACGAGTTCCTGACCCGATTCGTGGATACGGTTGCTGCCGCAGGATGCAGATGCTTCATCGTGCATGCGCGCATTGCCGTGCTCGAAGGGCTCAGTCCGAAAGACAATCGCACCGTACCGCCACTTCATTATGAACGCGTTCTGCGCCTTAAGCAGGACTACCCCGATCTCTGTATCGTCATCAATGGTGGAATCGAGACGATCGCTCAGGTCGACCGGCTGCTGGCCGACCTGGATGGCGTCATGATCGGACGGCGCGCCTACCACCAACCGTATTTTCTGGCGGATCTCGAACACTATCTCGATCCTTCATTCCGGATACCGGACCGACATGAGATCGTCGAGGCCATGCTGCCCTATATCGCCTCACAGCTCGAAGCGGGTGAGCGCCTCGGACGTATTACGCGGCACATGCTGGGACTGTTTGCCGGGCAGCCGGGCGCACGGGCCTGGCGGCGCTACCTGAGCGAACACGCGTATCGGAGGGATGCCGGAATAAACGTGCTGACAGAAGCGCTAGCCGCGTTGCCCAGGGTGGCATGAACAGTCAGTGATGATCCGCTTCGCGATGTTCTGCGTTTTCTGGAACGCACCCAGGAAACTTCAGTTACAATGCGCCCGCACAACCAACCACTGCCAGCGCGGAGAATGAACCTACTCATGACTGTCAAGACTTCCCGGAAGGGCAATCCGAATTCGCTGGCCGCCAGCGCCGATGTTCACGAGCTGTACGAGGAATCCGTGCAGAATGTCGAGCACGAAATCGAGTTCCTGCAGGACACGTTCAAGTCTCTTTCCGGCCGGACCGCGTTTCTGTTTCGCGAGGATTTTTGTGGTTCGGCAAGCGCAGCGTGCCAGTGGGTCAAACAAGGTCCCGAGTTCCAGGCGATTGGCGTCGATATCGACCCGGCGGTGCTCGATTGGGGTAGGGAGAATCGTGTCTCCAGGCTGCCGGCCGAGGATCGAACGCGCGTGAGCCTCATCGAATCGGACGTTATGACGGTCGAAACGCCGAAAGTGGATTTGCTCGCGGCGTTCAACTTTAGTTATTTCATATTCGATACGCGCGATAAGCTGTTGGCGTATTTTCGCAGTGCTTATGCGGCGTTGAAGGACGACGGCATTTTCTTTATCGATTTGTTCGGCGGGCCGGAGGCGTTCGAGGAGACAAAAGAGAAGACGAAACTCGACAACTTCACTTATATCTGGCATCAGGCTGAATTTCACCCGGTCACGCACTACATTCGCTGTCATATTCACTTCAAGTTTCCGGACGGCTCGCGGATCAAAAAAGCGTTCACTTACGAATGGCGCTTGTGGACGGCCCCCGAGCTGCGTGATCTGCTGGTCGAGGCAGGATTTCGGAAGTCTACGGTGTACTGGGAAGGTGAAGACGAAGACGGCGAGGGCAACGGTGAATTCACCCCCGACGAGAAGGGCGAGGCAGACCTCGCCTGGATTGCGTATATTGTCGCGGAAAAATAGCTGTGATATGAGTGATTTGCTTCGCCAACTGACAATCCGCCTTAACAGACTTGAGTTGACATAATGTTCGCCGCGGATTGGCCGATGCGCTTATAATCCGGGCTCGGCGATAGGCCGCACGCAACGGAGTAAGGTAGCTGCCGAATGGCCAAAGACCTTGAAGTCGCAATTTTGTTTGCCGATGTCGTGGGCAGCACGCAGCTCTACGACAAGTTCGGGGACGCCAAGGCAAGTGAAACCGTTGCGCTGTGTCTCGACGTCATGAAAGAGGCGACGTTGCAGTACAACGGCACGGTCATCAAGACCATTGGCGACGAGGTCATGTCGACGTTCCCGAGCGTGGACGAAGCCATGGGCGCGGCAGCTGCCATGCAGGC
>JBFHXQ010000133.1:0-8130 GCA_041598895.1 Woeseiaceae bacterium
GCCCGAAGGCTCGGTACGTTCGGCGGAGGCGGCGGGGGCGGCGCGCCGAGAACGTTGTCGAGGATCCACTTGCCACGGATGACCGGCGCGGTGCGGTTCGGATAGGACGTGACGGTGAGCACGCTGCCGTGGCCGAGCAGGCCGCCGCGCGTGGAGTCCGGCAGTGTGACCTTGCGAAAATGGCTGCCGTACACGTCCGCGATGCCGTAGTGCTTCGCCAGGCGCTCATTGACGAACGTGTAGTCGGCGTCGAGCAGCTCCATAAGCGGGCGATCATTCTTGAGTACGTAGTCAAAGAATGCCTTGGTCTCTTCCGCGAGCGCGCGTTTCAGGTCGTCTTCGAAATAGGGGAACAGATCCGTATTCGGCGACGTCGCGTTCAGCTTGCGGAGTTCGAACCACTGTGCCGCAAAGTAATCGACGAGCGCGTCAGAGCGGCGATCGTCGAGCATGCGTTCGACCTGCCGGCGCAGCACTTTGGGCCGAGACAGCCGGCCCGACTCGGCGAGCGCGAGGAGTTCGGCATCCGGCACAGAGCTCCACATGAACAGCGAAAGCTGAGTTGCCAGCTCGAGATCCGATATCGGGAAAACGTCGCCGGGCGTGGCCACTTCCGGTTGCTCGACCAGCACGAACAAAAACTCGGGTCCCGCCAGCATGCGCTCGAGCGCTAGCCCGATGCCATTTTCGAAGCCCCGCTTCTTTCCCTGATTAAAGAAGGCCATGAGCTCGTCGATCTCGTCGGACGTTGGCGGTCTGCGGTACGCACGGCGCGCGAGGCGAGTGAGTATCTGCCGCGCGCACCTGGCATCGTCATTGCTCGTGGGATGACAGGTTAATATCTTGTCGCGACTCGCGGTCCTGCCCATGCCGGTAGCGCTGAACGGCCCGCCGATGGACACCGTATGCACGGCGGGCACACCGCCCTTGTATTGCGCGAAATCGTAAAGCGTGTGTGCGGGAGCAAGCGGCTCCTCCGGCACCGTCGTCTCCTTGAGAAACGTCACGGTCAATTCGCGCATGCCGGCCTTGGTGGTGAAGCGGGCTTCGAGCGCGCGATCGGCCGTTCGCTCGTAGTGTTCCTGCTCCGGGTCGCCCGATGTCCCGGTCGAGAAGATACCGGCGGAGCGGCCGTGCACCTCGCCGCCGATCGTTATCTTGCGGATCCGGCGTCCGTCGAGGCGGACATCGAATTCTTTGTGTTCGGTAAGGCCGCGGATGTATTCCCGCGAGTTGCGATGCAGGCTCGCCTTGACGACGTATTCGCCGTCCAGCGGAAAATGATGCCGGATCGTAATGCCGCCGCGGGAGCCGAACGGCATATCGTCGCCCATGCGCTCGGTCTGCATCAGGTAACCCGACAGCGTGTAGATCTCGAACACGGGCTGCATGTCGGGGTCGCCGAGGGCCTGCCGGCGAATTTTGCGTGCGGCAGTGATGTACTGCTCGGCAAGCAGCGGGGACAGAGTGAGGACGTCACCGATGTTGTCGAACCCGAACATCGTGTCGTCGGCCGGGAGGATCGAGTCGCCGTCAATTTCGACGGCGAGCACGTCACGAACGGCGTTGATGTATTCCGTCCGGTTAAGCCGGCGAAGCGCCGGCCGGCCGGGGCGTGGATCTTCGCGCGCCTGCCGGTCGAGGGCCGTTTCGAGGTGTCGCGCGAAGGCGTCGTAGGTGGGGGGCTCCGGACGGGGAATGCCTGCCGGCGGCATCGTCCGGGACTCGAGTTTCCGCAGCACCTTTTCCCACGTCTCTGCGTGAGCCGCCACGTCGCTCGTGTCGAGGCTCTGAAGTGAAACGCCGGCCGTTTTGAACGCGTCGTTGTGGCAGGCTAGGCAGTACTGATTGATGACGGCCCGGTATGGAGCCGACTCCGAGCGTGCCCCGTCCGATCCGGTCAGAGCGAGCATTGCGACCAGCGCACCGCCGCCGATGTAAATCCCGATTCTTCCCATTGTCTGCCGTGCCCGGCTCGCCCCGGGCATCGCTGCCCGAATGACCGCGGCTGCGCTTATTCTAGCGCGTCGCCGTGGGTCCGCAGTAGCTGCGGCCAGTTTCTCAAAATAATCCGTAATTGTCTGAAAAAAAGTGCTTTTCTCACAAGCCTGCGTGCCGTCTGTTCAGTTCGGCAAAGCGAAAACAAAGAGCATGTTGCTGCCGTGCTGCACCTCGAGCTCGGGATACAGCTTCGCGAGGTGGCGCGTGCCGGACGTACCGCCGCCTGCGACGACGGCGACATACTGTCGCCCGCCGGCAGCGAAACTTATCGGATAGCCGGTGACCGGTGCGCCCAGCGGCATCTCCCAGAGCACGCGACCCGACACGGCGTCGAGCGCCCGGAAATAGCGGTGCAGGTCGCCGACGAAAACGAGCCCGCCGCCCGTCGTCAGGACGGAGCCGAGCGCGGCACGCTGGTCGTAATTCCAGAGGACCTCACCGGTCGACGCGGACACGGCGGCGAGCCGGCCGACCATGCCGTTCGAGTCCTGCATGTGAAATATCTTGCTGTAGTCGACGCCGGATACGTTCAGGTCCAGCGACACGACCTCGTAATTCGTGCACTCGTTGCTGACCGGGCTGTAGACGAGGCCGGTCTTCGGATTGAATGCGTCGGTCTGAAACAGCTTACCGCCGCGCATGCCCGGGCATACGATGCGATTGTCGCCTATTTGACGCGGGATGAGAGCCGTGTTCATCGTGATGGCGCCCGTTTCGGCATCGATGGCTTCGTACAGATTTTGGTGGCTCACGAGCTGGCGATGCCAGAGGTACTCGCCGTTTTGCCGGTCGAAGGCCCAGAGGATGCCGGGCTTGCCGAGCACCAGTACGACTCTCCGCGGCGTGCCGCCAATCTCGATGTCTGCGAGAATCGGATTGTCCTGGTGGTCCATATCGAAATTGTCGCGGGGCTGCATCTGGAAGAACCACGCAAGCTCTCCGGTATCGGCGCGGACCGCGAGAATCGAATTCGAGTACAGCAGGTCCCCTCCGTCAGTGTCGCCTTTCAATATTTCCGGATACGGATACGGGCTGGCCGTCGTCCAGTACACGAGACCCAGCTCGGGATCGTAGCTGCCCGTCAGCCAGAATGAGGCTTTGCGGCGCATCTTGTAGGGGACTTTGCCCCAGGTTGCATTGTGCTCAGCGGGATCATCAGGCCCTGCGACGGATTCGCGCCGCCACAGCACCTCGCCTGTCGCGGCGTCGTGCGCGATCAGCGCGCAGGCATGCGGCGTCCCCGTTCCGCAGGTCTGCCCGGTGAATATCCGGCCGTCTCCGGCAATCGGTGGACTCGAATAATTCACGCGCGCGTCAGGATCGCCGGTCTTGATCTCCCAGCGCTGCGCGCCAGTCGCCGCGTCGAGCGCGACGAGGTACGCATCGTCGGTCGTCAGATAGATCTTGTCCTGATAAATCGCGAGACCGCGTGTCGTCGCATTCTGCGAACCGCGTGGCAGTTTGCGCCTGTATTCCCAGAGCAGATCGCCGCTGTCCGCTTTGAGCGCCTGCACTTTGCCGCCCGGGTGCGGCAGGTACAGCATGCCCCGGTAGACGATCGGCTCCTGCTCGGGTTCGCCGGGCGCGACGTTCCAGGCCCAAGCGAGTCGCAGGCGCTCGACGTTGTCGGTCGCGATCTGATCGAGAGGGCTATAGCCGTTCGCAGCGTGGTTGCCGCGCCAGCGTATCCAGTGTGCGGGATCCGGATCGCGCAGCTCGTTGTCGTCAACCGGCACGAACCCGCCGGTCTGGGCAAGCGTTGGAGCGCTGAGGCCCAGCAGCATGACAACCAGCGCGTCCCGGCAGGCAATGACTGGCGGATGTCGTCCCGGTGCCGTCACCGCTCAGGTACCGGGCAAACCGAAGTGTTTTGCAAGGTATTGCACGACGATATCGATCTCATAGTCTTCGAGCGGCGCGCCCTGGTCGAACATCATCGTGACAATGTCGCGCCACTGACCGGGCGTATTGCGTGCCTCGGTAACAAACGACAGGTCGTGGCACTCGACGCACACGGCCGCAACGATGTCCTTGCCGTCGCCGTCCGGCAGCGCGTCCTCTGCCAGCGCCGACGGCGCCGTCACCGCAGCGAAGGCGATGGCGAAAATAAATCTGAGCGCTCCGGCCCGCATCGTTTTTCAGGGGCGAACCAGGAGGTGCACGCTGTTCGACGTACCGCCCTCGGGCGGTGGATTGACTGCGCGGATGTCGATCGAGCGATAGCCGATCACGCCGGTTTCCTGTTTTGGCCCGGGCGCCCGGTACGGGTCCGGTCGCGGGCTGGCGATCAACTCCGCCGGCATGAGGAAAGCAACGCTCAGCGGGCTCAGGAATTCCGTTTTGACCGTAATACCGTCGACCTGAACGAACGATGTCATCTGAAAGCCGCTGCCATGTATCACGATCCGTGTCGCGCGATGCCCCGCCGTAACGACCGCCGGTGCAATCGAACTGATAACCGGTGCAAACGTGCTGCCTGCGATCGACCGGGAAGGTTCGGTGAACGTGTAGTACTCCGGATGATAGCCGAGTTCGATCCAGCGACCATTTTTCATTACCCGCGAAATCTTTTGCGTGTTGCGAATATCGACGCGCGGATCGGCGTCGAGAACGACGAGATCGGCGCGCTTGCCGGGCTCGAGCGAACCGATGGCCGCCGGCCCTCGTCGTCCGTCCTTGCCCTCGAGCAATTCGGCCGACCAGCGCGTCGCTGCCTTGAGCGCCTGCATCGGCGTGAGGCCCGCCTCGACGAGCATCTGCATCTCCTGGTGCAGGCCGAGACCCGGCATGCCGCCGGATATCGTATCGGTGCCTGCCTGGATCTTGCCGCCAGCGGCTACGAAGCGCCGGATGAACTCCTGAACGTTTCGGTAACCCTCCTCGAATCTCGCGCGCTCGGCAGCGCCGAGCTTGGCAACGTAGGGCATGTTTTCGAAGCGCGACGAGAAGTTTTTGATCTGCCGGTGCTTCGCGAGCAGGCTCTTCGCGATGTTGTCCGGAAAGTAGACTAGGTCGGGATTGCTGAGAAGGCGATAATCATCGAGTTCCCGGCGCGCCGCGTCGCGGCTCATGCCGCCCCATTCGTAGACGAGCGTCGGATTCAAATAAATGCCGCTGTCGACCGCGGTTCGTATCAGCGGATCGAGCCGATCCCATGCATCCGTCATGAACGTCGCCCAGGTCAGATGCTCGCCGCGTTGAAATGCCGCCAGCTCGGTATCCGTCATGACCGCCTGCGTAAACGCCCAGACGTGCTCGACGACATCGTGGCCGGAAGCGATGCTGCGCGCAGCATTTTCGGCATGTCCGAATATCAAATAGCCGGCCCTGTGAACTTCGCTGGCCGCAATGCCGTAGGCGCGCGCCGATTCGTCATCAAAGGTCGGGAAATGCGCTATGTCCGGCTCCTTCAGGAGCCACGCTTTAACCACCTCGCGTATTTCGTCTGAGGAATCCTCGGCGGAAAAAGGCGGACGCTTCGCGCTGTGGTAGAGCCGTGGAACCGACAGCGAGGTATGGCTCAGCCTCCGTTTGTCCTGCTCGAGCTCCGCGAGCGCGACGACGGACGTCACGCCGTGATTGACGAACAGCTCGCCCATCCAGTCGAGCCAGTGCACGTGCGAATCGATCAAACCGGGGATGACGAATTTGCCGCGAAGATCCAATACTCTCGTGTCGGGCGGCACGCCCTCGTCCTCGTTGATGATTGCGCGGATCGAATCACCCTCCACGACAATCGCGACAGTGTCGAGCGCATCATCGGAGATGCCATCGATCACGGTTGCACCGGTCAGCGCCAGCGGCGCAGGGCGCTCGTCCCCGGCGACGGGGCTGACAAGGGAGACGGAGCACAGGCAGATGAGGACCCGGAGCAGCGCCGAGCGCCGGGTTCCGGACTTAGAAATTCTCTGGCCATCGGCACGCACGATAGTCGTCCGGGTATCGGCGCGGAAATGACTCATGCGCATACGTTGTCTCCGCGACAGCCGCACTTCAGGTGCCCGGGTGTCGCAGCTTACTCCGGACCGGGCGCTGCGTTGTCGATATCGCGAAGCATTTTCCAGTCGTCACCGACTTTTTCGTAGAGCACAAAGTAGCGACCGCGGTGAACATAGGGCGGCTGATTTTTATTGCCTGATGGCACCTCGAGTTCGAACGCACCGAGCACGTACGCCCAGTCGCCGCTGATCCGAATTTCCTGGAGATCGTCGCGAAACGTGACGCCGCGTCGTCCGATTCGCGACGCGAAATACGCACGAACCTCATCGAGGCCTCGCGACGTGACCTGATTGTGCGGCATGACGATGGCATCCTCGTGCATCAACGCCATGAGCGCATCGAGGTCGCCGTGCGTGTAGGCGGTCACCCACTCTTCCGAGATGGCGAGCAGGCGCTCGCGATCGCGTTCGCTGCCACCGCTGATTTCGACGCCGGCGCCGGCGCGGACGAGGACAAGCAGCGCAACGGCGGTGCAGGCTGCGATTCGAGTTCGATTTTTCATTGCGACGTCCTGAAATTCGCGGAATGCGTCGTTGTTGATCGAAATAAGACCTATTGTTATATTGATAGTACTAAAAATACAATCCCTTCCCACGGGTTGATGACCGCGTCATGAGCGACACGCCGGACCGCACGGGTCCACTCACCGATATTCGCCTGATCGAGCTGGGCCAGCTGATTGCGGGTCCGTTTTGCGGCCAGCTCATGGCCGACATGGGCGCCGATGTCATCAAAGTCGAGCCGCCCGGGCAGGGCGATCCGATGCGGGTGTGGGGACGCGGCGATTATCCGCTGTGGTGGCGCGTGTGTGCGCGTAACAAACGCGTCGTAACCGCGAATTTGCGTGAACCCGGCGGTCAGGACCTCGTCCGCCGACTGATTGCGAAAGCCGATATGCTCCTCGAGAACTTCAGGCCGGGGACGCTGGAGCGCTGGGGTCTCGGCTACGACGAGCTCGCGAAGGAAAATCCCGGCCTGATCATGATCCGTGTTTCCGGTTACGGTCAAAGCGGCCCCTATGCGAGCCGTCCGGGCTACGCGTCGGTTGGCGAGGCGATGGGCGGCATGCGCTACCTGTGCGGCGAACCGGACCGGCAACCCAGCCGCGCCGGGTTGTCGATGGGTGACTCGCTCGCCGCGACCTATGCATGCCTCGGTGCGCTGGCCGCGCTGCATCACCGCGAGAAAACCGGTGAGGGTCAGGTTATCGATGCATCGATCTACGAGTCGGTTCTGAACGTCATGGAGGCGACGATTCCGGAATACGCCGTGAGCGGGTACATCCGCGAGCGCTCCGGCGCAACGTTGCCGGGCGTTGCGCCGTCGAACATCTATGATTGCAGTGACGGCATCATCCTGATTGCGGCAAATCAGGATACGGTGTTCAAGCGCCTGTGCGACGCAATCGGCAGACCCGAGCTCGCCACCGACGAACGCTTCAGTGCGCACGTTGCCAGGGGCGAGAACATGCAGGAGCTCGATGCCATCATTACGGCATGGACGGAAACCCGCACCGTTGCCGACGTCAATCGCGCAATGCAGGAAGCCAGCGTTCCTGCAGGCCGGATATACAGGGCGCCCGACATGCTCGAGGATCCGCATTTCGAGGCGCGCGAGGCAATTGTGGCCACACCCACGGCGGAATGGCCGAATCTCAAAATGCAAAACGTGTTTCCCCGTATGTCGCGAACGCAGGGACAGATCCGTTGGACGGGACCGACAGAGCTGGGCGCTCATAACGAAGAAGTTTACGGGGAACTGCTGGGAATGAGTGCGAGCGAGCTGCAGGCGCTCAAGGAACAATCGATTATCTAGGGGAGTTTCAATGACGTTTCGTCTTGGCGTGGATGTTGGCGGTACGTTTACCGATTTGCTGCTGGTCGATGAATCGACCGGTCACACCTACATGGCCAAAGTGCCGTCGACACCCGATGACTCATCGGTTGGTGTGCTGGACGGCATCGAGCGTATCTGCGAGGAATCGGACATCGACCCGACGCAGGTGACCAGCGTTATGCACGGCACGACCGTCGCGACGAACGCGGTGCTGACGCGCAGAGGTGCCAAAGTCGGCCTGATCACGACCAAGGGTTATCGGCAGGTGCTGCAGGTGGCACGGTCGTTTTGCCC
>JBFHXQ010000134.1:0-8104 GCA_041598895.1 Woeseiaceae bacterium
ACATTCGGACGTCCTGTCCATCAAGCCGCTGCTACAAGCGTCCGCCTTCGCATCGACTTTACCCGTGGGAGCGCCATCCTGGCGCGACGATCGCGGCTGGTTCGCTCTCGGCCATCCCTGGCCTCCGCGACATTCGGACTTCCTGTCCATCAAGCCGCTGCTACAAGCGTCCGCCCTCGCACCGACGTTACCCGTGGGAGCGCCATCCTGGCGCGACGATCGCGGCTGGAAGCCGCTCCCACAGAATGGGAGCGCCGGTCCCTGGCCCGATTCGCGGCTGGGTCGCTCCCACGACCGGCACGATACGCCAGCGACCGTGAGCCCGATCCTCAGAGATAGTCTTTGACCAGCTCCGCCGACACGTCCCACAGCCTGCGTGCGAGCGCAGCGTCCTGCATCTGTTTGCTCGGCTCCTCGGGATTGCAGTCGACGAAATAGTAGCCGCTGACGCCGGTGAGCACGGGATCGGCTGCCAGGTAACAGACCGGCGCAGCGCCCTCTGCCGGAGTCTTGCGTGGCCGAGTACTGCGCCGCGTCGCACTGCGGAAAATATTCGTTTCGACGCTGCCGGGGTGAACACAGTTCGACGTCGCCTTCGTGCCGGCAAAGCGGCGTGACAGCTCCAGCGAGAATAACCCGTTCGCGAGCTTTGAATGGCCGTAAGCCGAAAACGTCCAGCTTTCGCCGGACAGGTCATCGAAGCGAATGCCGTCCGGCGGCGCGCGGCGGTGGGAACGACTGCCGACCACGACGACGCGGCCAGCCGGCGCGTCGATGATCCGATCCATGAGCCTGTGCGTCAGCAGGAAATGGCCGAGATGATTGACGACGAAGTGCAGTTCGAGCCCGTTGACCTGGCGCTTGTCGCGAAACAGCACGCCGGCGTTCAGGACCACGATGTCGAGTGGCGTATGCATCGTCCGTATTTCCTGCGCACAGCGAACGACGGAGTCGAAATCCGACAGTTCGAGCACGAGTGGCGTGCAGCGGCCGCTGACGCTTTCGCACGCGGTGCGGCCTTTCTCGGCCGTTCTTGCCGTGCCGAGAACGTGCGCCCCGCGCAGCGCCAGCACGCGCATCGTCTCGTAGCCGATTCCGGAATTGCAGCCGGTGACGAGCGCGGTCTTGCCAGTGAGATCGATGCCCGCCGTCACCTCGTCCGCGGTCCGGGACGCGCAAAACGCACGCCGCGGCACGTCGTCGGCATAGCCGGCCAGTGCACTGGAACACGGACCGAAAGCAATGCCGAAGCTTCCGAGAATGAACGCTCGACGGTCGAGGTACGGCATTTCGAATGCTCGCGATTGACGAATGTGCCGACAGTATACGGCGTTGCCTGCCGTTCGCTACGCGTCCGGTATACTCGGTGCCTTTCGTTCCGGCCTACATGTCCAGATTTTGGCAGCCGCTACCGTGCTCCGCGCTATCCTCCGCGACCCGTTGACGCACTTTATTCTTGCGGGCATCGCGCTTTATGCCCTGGCATATGCGTTTCGCGGTCCGGCTGCCGTCGATCCGCTGTCCCGGCGTGTTGTCGTATCACCTCAGCAGATTGATGCGCTGGCGAACCGGTTCTCGCGATCGACCGGCGCGAAACCGGATCGTGCAACGCTCGAAAACCTCGTCGAATATCACGTGCGAGAGGAGATTGCGTATCGCGAAGCGCAGATTCTCGGACTCGACCGCGACGATGCAATCGTGCGCCGGCGCATGCAGCAAAAGCTCGACTTCCTGCTGCAGGACATGGACGCGTCGCGAGAGCCGACCGACGCGGAACTGCGCGCTTATCTTGACGCCAACGCAGACGCTTATCGACAACCGGAGCGCATCAGCTTTCGCCAGGTTCACGTCGCGGGCGCCGATCGAGCACGGCGTGCCGGGGAGATCAAGGTCCGGCTGCAAAACGGCGCCGCACCGGATCGCATCGGGGACGCCGGCCTGCTGCCCGCTGCCATGACCCTGGCCACGCCCGCAGCGATTGCGCGCACGTTCGGGGATCGCTTCGTCGAGCCGCTGCTGGCAGCACCGCAGGGCGAATGGAGCGGCCCGATCGAGTCCGCGTTCGGCCTCCACGTCCTGTTCGTGTCGGAGTATCGCGCGCCGCAGATTCCCGGGTTTGCCGAGCTGCGCGAAGAGCTGCGGGCAGCGCTGCTGCGGCAGCGGCAGAACGATGCGCTCGACGCCGCGTACCGGAAACTGATCGCCGAGTACGACGTGCGCATCGACTGGCCGGACGCGTACCGGGATTCGGAGACTCCGTGAGCCGGATTTGCCGTCGCGGCGCTTCAATCGCGATCGCGATGCTGCTCTCGGCATCCGGTCCGGACGCCGCAGCAGACGAATTGCAGCCGGCGCTGTTCGCCGTCGATGAAACGGCAGAGCACGAATACGAAGTATTGTGGAAGACATCGAGATACGGCGGCCGGCCACCCGCAACACCACAGCTGCCTGCGAATTGTGCCGGCCTGACCGACCCTCACCGGGTCGACATCGACAGGTATTCGCTGACGCGCTGGCGATCGAACTGCAATGGCGGACTGATCGGTCGGTCCATTTCGATCGACGCTGCCGGGTCCGATGCCCTCGACGTTCTGGTACGAATACGGTCGCTCGATGGTACGACGCAACTTGCGCACCTGACGTCGTCGTCACCATCCGTGCGGGTGGCGCCCAATCCGGGCGTCGTCACGGTTGCGGCATATTTTTTCCAATACGGCGTCGTGCACATTGTCGGCGGCTACGATCACCTGCTGTTTGTCTTTGCACTGATACTGCTGATCGGCAGACAACGCTCGGTCATCATCGCGGTCACCGCGTTCACAATTGCCCACAGCATTACGCTGGCAGCGGCCGCTCTGCGGATGCTGCGTCCGCCACAGGATCTTGTTGAAGTCGCGATTGCCCTCAGCATCCTTTTGCTTGCGGTCGAGGTCGCCAGGAAAGAAGCAGGTTATCGCAGCCTGACGATCCGATATCCCTGGGTCGTCGCATTCGTTTTCGGCCTGCTGCACGGCTTCGGCTTCGCGGCGGCGCTGCTCGACGTGGGCCTGCCCGAAGAAAACCTGGTTACGGCGCTGCTGTTTTTCAATCTCGGCGTCGAGGCCGGGCAGGTCGCATTCATCCTGACGATACTGCTGCTCCGCCGGCTACCGGGCGTCGCCCGGACTGTAGCCGGTGCGATACCCCGTTCAGCGACGCACTATGCGATCGGCATCGTCGCAGCGTTCTGGACGATCGATCGTATGGCACAGCACTGGCTGTAACCGACGAATCAGGTACCCGCCTGCCGTCGTGATCGCGACGAATGACTGCGAGTGGACGCCGATTTCGGCGCAGCCCGCTTTCGCCTCGGTTTGCGCCGCGTTTGCGCGTTCACCGCCGATTTGAGCGCGACGAACGAATCCTCGAGGCATTCCCGGTAAAACTCCGGATCCGGCATCGCGTCGCGGTCGGCCAGGAATGCGAGTGACAGCAGGTCATTCATGCTGAACGCGGCATGACAGATGCCGCACCCGGGCGTCAGCAGGCCGATGCAATGGTATTGATCCAGTCTGGCGCCGGCACAGTACAGCTGCACCGGTGCGCCGCGCATGTTCGTGACGATGCCGCAGTTGCCTGCCGGAAGATAACGCGTCAGGCCATAGTCGATATAGAGACTGGCCGCTCTCTTTGCGATGATCGGACTGATGTAACCGGTGATTTTCGTAAAATCCGCGAGCGGCGTATCGATGAACTGCTTGCTCGCCTCGATACTGTCGTGAATTGCGTGCAGCCGCCTGAGCGGATCCGCAATGTCCGTGTGCACCGTCGCCGTGATCGTGCCGATCTGGTTCGCATCCTCGGTTTCGCCCTTTCGAGTCCGCATGTCCACCGGCATCGACAGCGCGAGCGGTTCATCAGGCAATTCTCCTTTCGTCAGCAGGTATTCCCGTATTGCGCCCGCGACGATTGCAACGACGACATCGTTGATCGTCGTACCCGACGCGTCTTTGATCGCCTTGATGTCCGCCAGATCGAACGTGAGCGCATCGAACACGCGATGCTGCCCGATCGGCTCATCGAATCGCGACTTCGGCCCGCCGGACGTGTACGGCGGCAATTCACCCGTCTGGATCCGCCAAATCGTCCTGAGCACGTTCGTGCCGACTTCGACCGCGTCGCGCACATCGCCGACAACGCCCCTGGTCCTGTTCATGAGCGCGCGAGCAAGCAGACTGATGTCACCGGGCTGCGAATCCGCAATGGACTCAACCCCCTCCGTTGGGATCGGATCCGGATTCGGCGACAGATCGTGCAGCGCCATCATGAACGACTGCCCGCCCGCGCCGTCGACCAGGCAGTGATGCAATTTCGTGTACACCGCAAAACTGCCCGGCTCGACGCCCTCGACATTGTCGAGGCCCTCGATGACGTAGCATTCCCAAAGCGGTCGGCTCATATCGAGTGGGCGCGCGTGCAGCCGCGCGACCTGTATGCACAGCTGGCGCCAGTCGCCCGGCCTGGGCAGCGCAATGTGGCGAATGTGAAACTCGACGTCGAAATTCCTGTCGACGACGAAATACGACCGGTCCAGGCCGAACGGCACGTGCACGAGCCGGGTCCTGAACAGCGGCACGCGTTTGAGCCGTTCCTCGAAGTTGGCGAGAACCTGCTTGAAGCGAACGAAGCCGTCCGGCGCCGTGGATGGATTGTAGATACCGAGCCCACCGACGTGCTGCGGCACGACCGGATGCTCGAGGTTTGCAAACGTGGAATCGACGATGCCGAGCTGTTTCATGGAGTGCACCTCGTCCGAGTCAGTGCGAAACTGACGCGCCTTGCCGGAGCAAGGCATAGTTTCATCATTCGTAATAAAAGCGCGAGATCGTCTCCGCGACGCAGGCCGGCCGGTCCTCGCCGTCGATCTCGACGGTGACCCTGACGTTTACCTGAACCGCACCCGGTTTCTCCTCGACCTTGACGATTTCGCCCCGGCCCCGGATGCGCTGCCCGACCCTGACCGCGTTCGGGAACCGCACTTTTTCGACGCCATAATTCACGCCCATCGTCGTGCTCTGCACCTCGATGAGCCCGGGCAAAAACTTGTTGACGAGCGACAGCGTCAGATAACCGTGCGCGATACAGGCTCCGAAAGGCCCCGCGGCCGCCTTCTCCGGATCGACATGTATCCACTGGTGGTCGTCCGTCGCATCCGCAAACTGATCGATACGCTGCTGATCGATCGTCAGCCAGTCGGTCGGGCCCAGCGTCTCACCGACGGCGGAGAGTAATTCGCTGGGATGTGCAAATACGCGGCTCACGGATCCGCCCTCAGGCTCGTTGCGACGACACGGACACGACTTCGCCGGTCATATACGAACTATAGTCGGAAGCGAGAAACACGATGACGTTTGCGACCTCCCACACTTCGGCCGCGCGGCCGAATGCCTCTCTGGACGCCAGCTCCTCGAGCAGTTCAGCCGGCGTCGTCTTCCGCAAAAACTCGTGAAACGCGATGCTCGGCGAGACGGCGTTGATGCGCACGCCATACTCCGCAGCCTCGACCGCGGCGCAGCGCGTCAGTGCCATGACGCCGGCCTTCGCGGCGGCGTAATGCGTCTGCTCTGTCTGCGCGCGCCAGCCCAGCACTGACGCATTGTTGACGATGACCCCGTTGCCGCGCGGCTGCATGCGTCGAAGCATTTCCCGGGTCATTCGCATCGTGCCGGTCAATGTAACGTCGATGACCCGGTCCCATTCATCGTCCGGCATGTCGACGAGCAGGCGCGACCCACCGAGCCCGGCGTTATTGATCAATACGTCCACACCCCCGAGCTCGTCCTCGGCCGCATCGATCAGCGCCCGCACATCCGCTTCCTCCGTAACGTCGCAGAGTTGCCGGAAGACGGCCGCGTCACCTCCGAGCCCGCGCAGGGCCGCGACGGATTTCTCCAGGCGACCCTCGTGGATATCGCTGATCATGATCGCGCGACAGCCCTCCTCCACGGCTTTGCGCGCCGCCGCAAAGCCGATGCCTGCGCCCGCCGCTGCGGTAATCAGAACGGACTTGCCGTCGAGCAGGTTGTGGCCCGGTACGTACGCCGGTGGATTCTGCGGTGCCATGGTCAGTCCTTGCGGGTGTCGCCGGGGCGCGGTTCGCGCGGCAAACCCAGCGCCCGTTCCGCGATGATATTGCGCTGAATCTGGTTCGTGCCCGCGTAAATCGTGTCCGCTCGCGTGAACAGGAACAGCGACTGCAGCCGGGTCAGCTCGTAAGGGCTGCCTGCGATGATGTCGGCCTCGGGGCCCAGCACGTCCATCGCGAGATTGCCGAGATTGCGATGCCAGGTTGCCCAGTAAAGCTTATAGATCATCGCCGACTTCGTGAGCGAGCCATCGCCGAGATTGCTCGACAGTGTGCGCATCGCGTTGTAGCGCATGATCTTCAAACCGATGTGCGCATCTCCGATTCGTTGTCGGATAACCGGGTCGTCTGCGGCTCCGTTCGACCTGGCGATGCGAACGATTTCGTCCAGCTCATTCTGAAACGACATCTGCTGACCGAGCGTCGATACGCCGCGTTCGAAGCCGAGCAAACTCATTGCGACCTTCCAGCCGTCGCCCGGCGCACCGACGATACAGTCCGCGGCGCACCGCGCATCGTCGAAGAATACCTCGTTGAATTCCGAGGTACCGGTGAGCTGATTGATCGGCCGCACCTCGATGCCGGGCTGCGCCATTTCGACCAGGAAGAAGCCGAGGCCCGTGCTTCCCCTCGATGCCGCATCGGTGCGCGCGAGCACGAAGCACCAGTCCGATTCCCGGGCCAGCGAGGTCCAGATCTTCTGGCCGCTTATGCGCCAGTTCTTCGAGTCAGCGTCGAACGCGGCGCTGGTTCTGACCGCGGCCAGGTCCGAGCCCGCGCCGGGCTCCGAATAGCCCTGGCACCACAGCTCCCGACCGGCGACGATGCCGGGCAGAAAGCGTGCCCTCTGCTCTGCGGTACCGTAAGCAATCAGCGTGGGTCCGATCAGTCCTTCGCCGATATGACCCACCCGACCGGGCCCGCCGGCGCGCGCATACTCTTCGTGAAAGATGACCTGCTGTTCGATCGACAGCCCGCGGCCGCCATACTGTTCGGGCCAGCCGACGCAGGTCCAGCCACTCTCGGCGAGGCGGTATTCCCACTTGCGACGCTCGGCGAACAACATGTGCTCGTCGCCGGGCCCGCCACGGTAACGGATTTTCTCGAACTCGCCCCGGAGGTTCTCGGCAAGCCACGTCGCGATCGACGCCCGGAACGCCTCGTCTTCCCGGCTGAACGTCAGCTTCATGCCGCGCCGCCGAGGAGCTGGCGACTCACACGTTCCCGGTGGTACGCCGCATCGCCGAGCATGAGCTGCAATGACTTCGCCCGCTTGAAGTACAGGTGCAGGTCGTGTTCCCAGGTGAAGCCGATGCCGCCGTGCATCTGCAGCGCAGAGCCCGCGTTGAAAAAACAGGCATCCGAGCAATACGCCTTTGCGACGGAGGCCGCCTCGGCCAGCACGTGGTCGTCAGCGGTGCCCGCAAGAAACTCGTCGGCGACGCACGCAGCGTAATAGGCCGCCGAGCGGGCGGCCTCTGCTTTTAGCATCATGTCGGCCGCCTTGTGCTTCATTGCCTGGAAGCTGCCGACGGGCCGCCCGAACTGTTTACGCTCCTTGATGTACTCAACGGTCATATCGAGAACTTGTGTCGCAACACCCGTTTGCTCCGCGGCAATCGCGATACGGGCCAGGTCGAGGATCCTGCTCAACAGGTGCCACGCGTCACCGGGATCGCGCATGACATCGGCCGCGTCGACCCGGCAGCCGGACAGCACTACCTCGGCCTGCCGGCGGGTCTGGTCGAGCGTCGGCAGCCTGCGCCGGCTAAGGCCGGCAGAATTCCCGTCGACGAGAAACAGCGCCACGCCGGATTCATCCGCGCTGTTTTCTTCGCGCGCCGCTACAACGAGCATCTCCGCGGTGTGCCCGTCGATCACGTAGCGGCAGGTTCCGTCGAGCGTCGCTCCGCGATCGTTCATGCGATACGCGACATCGATTGACTGCGGGGACCAGTCGCGACCTGTACCGCGATACGC
>JBFHXQ010000135.1:0-8024 GCA_041598895.1 Woeseiaceae bacterium
GCTGGATCCGCGATTGGCACCGCTACGTCTGGCACGACGAGGTATCGAGTACCGATAGCTAGCCCAGCCACCGCGGGCCCGGCCTGGCAGTGCACGCAACATTGGTGCTCATTTGATGAACGCGACGCCTTTTTCCGCGTGACTATTCGTCGTCCGGCGAATCGGGATCGAGAATGCCGGCTGCAGCGCAGATGAGGATCTCCTCAACCTTGTGAAACGCCGCGATACCTTGATCGAATCGGGGCTGCACTACGGTCGCAAGATCCACATAATCGATATCGATATACCGGCGCGTTTTAAGCTGCGACAGAGCGCGCACTGCAGCTCCGAAATATTCGGCAAACCGAGGCTTTCCCGACACTCGTCCGGCGTTAATTCGAAGCCTTGTCGAACTGCATCGCAGCAGCTCACCGGATTCGACGGCGGTATAGCGATTGCCAGGTTACATCGACGCAGGAGCGCAAGGCCCGGCTAGCCGACGATGTGATGTTTACCGATCAGGTACACGCTGCTTGCTTGTGGGCCCTGGTCTCCGGACTCTTCGATGAAGCGTACCTCGGCGCCGACTTCCAGATCGTCAAAACTGCCATTCACGACAGAATTGCGATGAAAATAAATCTCGCGGCCATCGCTGTCGGTAATCCTGCCGTAATCCTCTGTCGGCTGGAGTTCGGAAATACTGCCGTGCGGCGGCGTCTCGTGCGCTTTGACCTTACCCTGCACTTCGCGCTGCTTGTCCTGCAGCTGGCGCCGGGCCGCATTGAAGGCGTCCCGAATGGCAACGTACACGTCTGCGTGTGCAGGCTTGTCGTTCGGCATGCGACTGACGACAACCTCGCCGGACGGCGTTCTGACGTCGATCACGACGTGGTAAAGATTGCCCTTGTGGCGGTGCTTGTGTCCGATTTCGATCGTGACCAGGCAGCTTGTGATCCTGTCGTCGAAACGTTCGAGCTGTTCCGCGCGTTTGCGGACGGCCGCTTCTACGGCCGCCGATGGTTCGATATTCCGGAAGCGTATCTGCAGGGGTATTTGCATTTTGCTGCTACTTGTCCATTGGCCCGCCTGAAGTTGTACGCTTTGGCAGGATGCACTGGCTATTCGAAATATCACGTATGTGCATTTCCCCGCATTCCCTGATCGAGCCAGATAGTTGGATACTGTCTCTACCTCGAGCACCGGTCAGTGACGATGGATGAGAAGGCCAGAGCGGCCGAAGCCGCCCGAATCATGACGGAGTTCGCTGAAAGTACCGGCCTGTCCGGAACCGCAAGTCGGCCGCGGCGCTACCTGTGGACGGATGCGTTCGCGGTATGCAACTTCCTGACCCTGTACCGGCGGACCGGTGACGAGGCGTACAGTCGCCTTGCGATCGCCCTGATTGACCAGGTGCACAATATTCTGGGCAGGCACCGTGACGACGACCGGCGCAGCGGCTGGATCAGCGGTCTCGACGAAGCCGCCGGCCGGGACCATCCGACCGCGGGTGGCCTCAGAATCGGGAAGCGGCTGAACGAACGCGGGCGTGATGATCCGGTCGACGAGCGGCTCGAGTGGGATCGCGACGGCCAGTATTTTCATTACCTGACGAAGTGGATGCACGCGCTGCGTCGTGTCGGTGAGGTCACCGCCGATTCCCGGTACTGCCGCTGGGCCATCGAGCTGGCGCAGACGGCGCACGCCGGATTCACGCTGAGCGATCGTCCGGGTGGCAGCAGGCGCATGGTCTGGAAGATGAGCATCGATCTGTCGTACCCGCTCGTGCCCGCGATGGGCGCGCACGATCCACTCGATGCCTGGATCACGTACCTGGCGCTCGGTCTGTGTGCCGCGCATTTCGAAGACGCTGTGGAGCTGCCCGTGCTCGACCGGGAAGTTGCGGAAACGGCAGCGATGCTCGAAGGCCGGCACTGGCATACCGACGACCCGCTCGGAATCGGCGGCCTGTTGTTCGATGCTGCCCGGGTCCTCCAGCTGCTCGCGGCCGCAAGACTCCAAAACAGCCGCACCGCCGAAACGCTGACTCGAACCTCACTTCAAAGTCTCGAGGCCTTCATCGCTCACAAGCAGCTGACCGATCCCGCCGAATACAGGCTCGCCTTTCGCGAGCTGGGGCTTGCTATTGGTCTCAAAGCCGTTCCGACAATGCGCGGTATTCTCGACAGCAAGCCCGGTGTTGCGAGCGACGGGTTAAATCAGGCGGTCGATGGCCTGACGGCGCACGTTTCGCTCGGCGACGAGATAGAGACGTTTTGGCTGCAACAACAGCATCAGCGCCTGCGTCTCTGGCGGGAGCATCGCGACATCAACGCGGTGATGCTGGCGACGAGCCTCGCGCCCGACGAGTTCCTTGCGGCGTAAGCTGCCGTGACATTGGGTGGCAAGCGCGAAGAAACCGGACCGCGCCGTCTCGCGGTTCGCCTTGAACATCATGTCCGGACGCTTGCGCAGACGATCGGTGAACGCAACGTCTATCGGCGCGCTGCGCTGGCCGAGGCTGAGGCGTACATTGCCGGGCAATGGCAGGAGATGGGTTACGCGGTGGCGAGGCAGACTTACGATGTGCATGGCGTATCCTGCGCCAACCTGGAGGTAACGCACCCCGGCAAACGCGATCCCGACAATATCCTGCTGATCGGTGCGCACTACGATTCCGTATTCGGCAGCCCGGGCGCAAACGATAATGGCAGCGGCGTCGCGGCGCTGCTGGAGATGGCGCGCGCGGCAGTGGTCGCGCAGGTAGATTGCACCTTGCGATTCGTGGCGTTCGTCAACGAGGAACCGCCGTTCTCTTTCGGTAAGCAGATGGGTAGTATGCGGTACGCGAGCGCGGCGCGGAGTCGGGGTGACACTATCCGGCTCATGTTGGCGCTCGAAACAATCGGCTGCTACAGCCACCGCCCCCGAAGTCAGAAATACCCACCGCTATTCCGCCGCTTCTATCCGGACACGGGCAATTTCATCGCCTTCGTCTCCAACTTTCGTTCACGCCGCGCGCTTAAACGTTTCGTCGCAGAGTTTAAAAATCATTCGGACTTTCCCGCGGAGTACGTGGCGACATTCTCGTGGATCCCGGGCGTGTCATGGAGCGATCATCAGTCGTTCTGGCGCTACGGTTATCCGGCGCTGATGGTCACGGACACGGCGTTTTATCGCTATCCGCATTACCATACGTCAACGGATACCGCAGATCACCTCGACTATGTGGCGATGGCGGCCGTCACCGAAGGCCTCGAGCGCACCGTGCTGAGCCTGGCGATGACGCGCTGACGACAGCGAACCCCCGGGACAATTCCACTAACTCCGAATTGCGCGGCCGGGCTCGCTGATCCCAGAATCGTCTGCCGCGAGATCTCGAAAATCGGTACTCGCTCACAGGCCGATGTGCGGCTCTGGCCGATAATTGATGTAACGAGATCGATTGGCCGCAACCTGTGCCCGGGAGTTCCACATGCGAGACGTATCCATCGACCGAATCATGACCATTAACCCTGTCACGATTGGTCCCGACGAGCCGATCAGCGCGGCGCGCAAGCTCTTGGATTCGCGTGACCTGAATCACCTGCCCATCGTCCGGGACGGCAAACTCGAGGGGATTCTGTCCACCTCGGACATGCTCAAATTTTTCCTGCTTGACGAGGAGTCGACGATACTCGACTCGATACTCGTGCGGCGCTTCATGCAGGTTAATCCTGTCGTTCTGACATCCGACGCGAATCTCCGCGATGCGGCCACGAAACTGTCGAGCGGAAACTTCCATTCGCTGCCGGTCATCGAACCGGATCACACGCTGGTCGGCATCGTAACCTCGACCGACCTGATCGAGCATTTACTGAAACAGATTCCGACCGGTGACGGGTCGTTACGCACACACCAATTGTCGAACGACGCCGCAAAGCCGGGCGATATCGATGTGATGGCTGCAATCCACGAGGTTGAGCAGACTAAAGCCAGTGGCGGCGATCTCAGCGACCTCGAAAAAGCGATTCTGATTTTGCATGAGCGCAACCGCCAGCTCGGCGCAGTGCTGCAGGCGGCCGAGCGCTATGTGCGCAGCGGGCACGCAGAGCGGGAGCATACAATGCTCGTAAAGCGCCTGGCCGAGGTATGGGATGCGGCGCCGGCACTGAGTCTCTAGTATTCGACACGCGGTATCCACAAAACGACTCGCTGAATCACAGCGCTCGGAATCGCCGTTCTGGCACCGGGCTTCGATGTCGCCGCCGGCTGCACGGCCGTTGTGCAGTCGGGTGCAGCTACGGCAAGTGCGCGACACGAACTGATTTAAAATCGGCACGTAGACAGTAGCTTGTTACGAACAGCGTTTCTGGCACGCAAGTACCCCTGAAGGGCACGCAATCCCAACGGAGCTGGTCGATACGGTCCGGCATGAGGACAACGGGTGGCAGGTGTCGCGGGATCGGCGCAGGTGCTCATCGGGCGGGAGTGTGCGGACCTGAGCAGGTGCTACGATGGGTGCTTGTGCGTCACCGCGAAGCGAACCATCACCCTAAGGTTTAATCGTGTGCGGCCCGACAGACTATTGGCGGAAGCAGGTTCAAGAACGCGAATAGGTCCCGACGAGACGGTTCATCGCAGTCACGTTGGGCTCGATGCGTTCGAGCAGTTCCCACATCGAAAGACCTGCCGGCAGGTCGGGCTCCGAATCGAGCGCAAGCAGCCAGAAGAAATAGTGGTGCGTGCCATGGCCCTCGGGCGGCATCGGGCCACCGTATCCGGCGTTGCCGAAGTCATTGATGCCCTTGACGTAGTCGCCGACGCCTTCTGCTAGTCCGGTCACCGTGCCCGGGATCCCATAGAGCACCCAGTGCACGAACCCGTAGGTACCGGGTTTCACGAGCGGTGCGTCGGGATCGTGACAAATGAGTGCAAAGGACTTTGTGCCCGACGGAGCGCCGGACCAGGAAAGCGCGGGAGATACGTCCTTGGCCTCGCCGGTATGAATCTTCGGGATTGCGCCCCCGTTGTCGAACGCGGAGCTCGTCAGCTGCATGTCGGACAATGCGAAACCCATGATGAGATCTCCTTGTTGATCGTTCGTCAGCTGCCTGCTCGATATATGCCCGTTGCGATCAAATGGCAATACGAGGTTACCGACATGGCTGGACAGGTCGTGGCTACTTTATAGCTCAGGTTGCAGCGCCCGTTATCAGGTACGCTCGTCAATGCGCCAGAGACCTGCATTGCGCGCCGCACCGCGTGCGGCCGTCATCTCGGCAGCGCTCGGTCGCCGATCGATGGCCGCATACTTGGCGGATTGGCCGACCTGATGCAGCGGTCGATACTGGTCCATGATATTGACATAGGTATCGGGCGAGATTTCGTTCGCGAGCCATTCGAAAATGAGGCGCGCATCCTCGGTGTTGCCAGGCATCACGAGATGACGAACGAGAAGTCCTCGCTTCGCGAGCCCATCCGTGCCGAACGTGAGGTCTCCGACCTGGCGATGCATTTCCCTGATTGCCTCCATCGCGCGGGCGGGATAGTCCTTTGCTTTGAGATATGCGCGCGACGGCTCGTAGGTGATGAATTTGAAATCCGGCATGTAGATGTCGACCAATCCGTCCATCAATTGTAGCGACATCAGCGAGTCGTAGGCGCTCGTGTTATACACGATCGGCACGTGCAGGCCACGCGGTACAGCCTCGGCGATGGCCTCGACGACCTGCGGTGCGACGTGCTCGGGCGTTACGAAGTTGACGTTGTGGCAGCCGCGGTCCTGCAGCGCGAGCATCAGGTTCGCGATTTCAGTACCGGTCAGCTCGCCGCCCGACTGCTGCTGGGAAATGTCCCAGTTCTGACAGAACACGCAGCGCAGGTTGCACAGGCCGAAAAAGATCGTGCCGGACCCGTTCCAGCCGCGCAGGCAGTCCTCCTCGCCGAAATGCGGAAAGGCACTGGAAACGATCGCGTGCCGGCCCGTATTGCAGACTTTTGCCCGATCCTCGAGCCGATTGACGTGGCAGTTGCGCGGACACGCACAGCAGTCTTCGAGCTCGGCGAGTGCGGCCTCGACGCGTGAGTCGAATTCGTCGCGCCGCCATACATCGAGATAGGCCGGCTCAAAGCCTGTGACCAGAAATCGTGGATCGACTTCCCGCGCGAGCTGCGGCGATGTCAGGAAACGAGACATGTCTTTTCTATTCTAGTCCACACCAAACGAATATCCGGTACAGGGACCGTGAATTGGCGGTATCGGTCGCGGATCAGCCTTTGGTATGGTAAGACATGCTTCTCCGATTTCGCGATAATTAGGTAGTTATACGAATAGTTGCTCCAAGCGAAGCAAACTAGGGTTTTTTCATGCGTGCAACCAGGTATAACGGGCTTCGCGGTTTGCGACCCTCGACGGCTTTGACGATTTGCGTTCTGGCAGGCACGCTGTCCGGCCTTGCTGCATGCGCGGCGTCGGGTGATGAAGCCACCCCGTATAAGATCGAGGACGGCAAGGTAGACGATTCGATTTTCCTCGGGTGGCGGGTCTTCCATTCTACGTGTCACGGCTGTCACGGCGTCGATGCCCTCGGGACGGTTGTGGCGCCAAATCTCGTTGAGCGGATAACGCGACTCTCGTCGCGGGATTTCAGTGTCAAGGTGCTTTCGCGATATCGAATAACCATGAGTGCAGAGGCGGCAGGCAGCGACGACCGGTCCGAGCTGCGCGGCGCATTTCTGGAGCAGGTATTGCGCCGTGAACGGGGGGAAGTGCTGATGCCGGCGTGGGAACAGGACGTCAATGTCAAACCGCACGTGCTGGATATCTACGCCTATCTGCGGGCGAGAGCCGATGGCGTTCTGGGGCCCGGACGCCCACAGCGCGAGTCCGAGGATCGTTAGCAGAACCGCCGACCCGCCGTCGGCGTTTTTGCGTGCCAGTCAATAATCAACTCCGTCGATACTGACCGCAGCTGATCCTTGCAGCTGTCGGCAAGAACGTGCGGCAGGATCACATTCCCGAGGCGCCTCGTCAGGCATATCCTCGCCGTTCACGTATTCGGATTTTAGGCGCCCTTAGAAAAGTCTCGGCGACTTCTTCATATCATTGGCGCGATCTCAGGAATTCATCACCAATTCCTTGCCACGCCCTCAGGTCTCGCGGTGCGAGCTGCGGCCAAATAACGGCTTAAGGATTGGGGTGGAAACCCCATTTCCAGACAACGTCGGGGACCGAATAATAGGCCTGGGAGAAAGGCGAGTATCCAATCAGACAGACGCCTACTCGTCTTCGATAGCCCGATGTTCGGTCGACGACACGCATATGACGAGCGGCACTGATCAGCGGAGGTAACGGCCATGAACACAACACCGATATCGCGTTTCCGGACTCTGTTCACTTGGATTGCAGGCATTGCGCAATCGATGCCGTTTTCCGCAGCCCGCATCCTGGCCGGCGTTGCGTTGCTGCTGGCTTTCGGACTCGCGCAAGCGGATGTTTACTGTTCCGATGACGAGGCGGGCACGATCGATTTATTCGTGCCGGTCAAGGACAGTGTAACCGGGAAACTCGAATACGCGTACGGCATGTACGCCGCGCCGTCGGCGCCGCCGACGCACCTCATCGTCATCGGCCACGGCGCAGGCCATACGATCGAGTCCTGGCGGCACCACGCCGAGATGCTTGCGGAGGACCACGGCTACCTCGTCGTAGCGATGGAATATCGCGATATGGTCCGGCGAGTCGACAACGATGAATTCCAAGGCAAAGTTCCTGAGACAGAAGAAAACGCAAAGCACTATTACCACGACTACGAGGGCGCGCGGCAACGATACAAAGCCGACGGCTGGCCGGTTCGAAAGGGCGGCGAGGACCTGAACGCTGCGGCGCGCACGTTTTTGGTTGCCTGTCCGACCATTGAGACTTCCGTGCTTACGGGAATCAGCATGGGCGTGGCCATGACCGGCTGGGCGCTGTCTCACAAACCGTCACTCGACGATGGCACGCCCTTGTACGACTACTGGCTCGCGATCGAGGGCGTGCACAACTTGATCGAGTCGTACTTCGA
>JBFHXQ010000136.1:0-8007 GCA_041598895.1 Woeseiaceae bacterium
CCGCCGCGCCATTTCGGATCCTGCATCTGACGGATCCCCACCTGTTCGCTGATCGCAGCGGTCGCCTGCGCGGCGTCGAGACGCTCGCGTCTCTAGACAGCGTGCTGGACCATTACCGGCGCGGCAGCTGGCGCGCCGACGTCATCCTGGTTACCGGCGACGTGATTCAGGACGAAAGCCCCCTCGCCTACCGGCATTTCCGCGACCGTATGGCGTCCCTCGAGCTGCCGGTATTTGCCCTCCCCGGCAACCACGACGTGCGCGACCTGATGCGCACGTCACTCACCGAAGCGGCGTTCTCCTATTGCGGATCCCGCGAATCGCGCGGCTGGAAGCTCATCTGCCTGGACAGCTGCATCGACGGGCGTGCCGGAGGCCGCATAAGTGCAACCGAGCTACGACGCCTGGACAAGGAAGTGCGTGCATCAACGGCTTCACACGTCATGGTCGCGCTGCATCATCCGCCGGTGCCGATGCACAGCCGCTGGCTGGATACGGTCGGCCTCGAAGACGGCGCCGCTTTTCTCGCGCGTCTTGCGGAATACCGCAAGGTGCGTATCGTCGTCGCGGGTCATGTGCATCAGGATTACGACGCGTTGCACGACGGAATCCGGGTGATAGCAACGCCTTCAACCTGCCGCCAGTTTGCGCCGCAGAGCGACGAATTCGCTGTCGACGCTAATCCGCCCGCCTATCGGCGATTTTCGCTGTATCCTGATGGGCGCGTAGAAAATCAAATCGTTTGGGTCAAACATGCGTAATGTGAACATTGCTCTGCTGTTTTTGCTCCTCACCGGGACCGCCGCCGCCGACAGCAGCGGACATCCCTTAACACTTTGGCTTGCCGAAGGGGCGCACAACCGCATCTACCTGCTGGGTTCGGTTCATCTGCTGCGGGCCTCTGATCACCCGCTGCCACCCGCTATCGACTCTGCCTACGCTGATGCAGACGCGCTGGTCATGGAGCTCGACATGGACGATATCGACCCGGCCGCGATGCAGGCGCTGGTCAATGAACTCGGTGTTCTAAAGGGGGACGCAACACTTAGTGATCTGATGGGCGATGAACTGTACAAACAAGCGCAAGCCGCCGCGGCCCGCATTGATATTCCGCTCGAACTGCTCGCAAAAAGCGAACCCTGGCTCGCGGCCATTACAATCGAGCAACTCGCACTCAATCGTCTCGGTTTCAACCCGCTGTACGGCGTCGAGATGCACCTGTCATCGAAAGCGATGACGGACGGCAAGGAGATTCACGGGCTGGAAACCGTCGATGAGCAGCTGAACTTCCTCGACGGCCTGTCACTCGATACGCAGCGCGACCTGCTGCTGCAAACGCTCGAGGAAAACGCTGATTCGGCCAAGCTCATGGACAGCATCATCTCCGCATGGCGACACGGCGATTTGGAGTTTCTCGAAGACAACATGCTCGATGACATGGCGAAGTATCCCGAGCTGCTTTCTGCACTCGTCGTCAACAGGAATCGCCGCTGGGTCGATTCGATCGACGATCTCCTGAATGACTCTATTGACTACCTGATCGTCGTCGGCACACTGCACCTTGTCGGCGCGGACGGAGTTCCGGAGTTGCTTGCAAAGCGCGGCGTAAGCATTCGCCAGCTGCATCAACCTGCTCCCTGAACCGGGCCGACGCAAAATCTGTTGCACGAGTATTGTCGTGACGTCGCAGCAATTTGCCGGAGAATCTGAATGACACTGTTTGAAGAAGCCTGCAGCGTGATTGCAGGCGGCGTCAACTCCCCTGTCCGCGCGTTCGCCGGCGTTGGCGGCGAGCCCGTCTTCATAAGAAGTGCCGAAGGTGCCTGGCTCGAAGCGGAGAACGGCAGGCGCTACATCGACTATGTCGGGTCCTGGGGGCCCATGATACTGGGGCACGCCTGCCCGACAGTCATCAAGGCGGTCACGGAAACGGCGCAGCGGGGCCTGAGCTTCGGCGCTCCGACAGTACTCGAGACCAGACTGGCCGAAAAAATCCGTCAACTCGTACCGAGTATGGAGCGCCTGCGCATGGTCAGTTCCGGCACCGAGGCGACGATGAGCGCGATTCGTCTCGCCCGAGGCTACACTGGCCGGGACACGATCGTGAAGTTTGAGGGCTGTTATCATGGCCACTCGGACTCCCTGCTGATCAAGGCCGGTTCCGGCGCATTGACGTTGGGCGTTCCCAGTTCTCCGGGCGTTCCTGAAGCGCTGGCGGCACACACGATCACGCTGCCCTTCAACGACGGCCATGCGGTGAGGCGCGCGTTCGTTGAGCGTGGGGACAGCATCGCCTGCGTCATCGTCGAGCCCGTGGCGGGGAATATGAACCTCGTGCCACCGCTCCCCGAGTTTCTGGTAACGCTTCGCGACGTTTGCAGCGATTCCGGTGCGCTGCTGATTTTTGACGAGGTAATGACCGGGTTTCGAGTCGCGCGCGGCGGCGCACAGGCATTGTTCGATATTGCCCCGGACTTGACGACACTCGGGAAAGTTGTCGGTGGCGGTATGCCGGCGGCAGCGTTCGGAGGGCGCGCAGACGTGATGGCCCACATCGCGCCGGACGGGCCTGTCTATCAGGCCGGCACGCTGTCCGGTAACCCGCTGGCTATGGCCGCGGGACTCGCGACGCTCGAGGCAATAGACACGCCTGGTTTTTTCGAGTCCCTCGGCGCGCGAACCCGCGACCTCGCAGACGGCCTGGCGAGCACTGCCCGCGCCGCGGGCGTCCCACTCGCAACCGCTGCCGTGGGCGGCATGTTCGGCTTCGTCTTTACCGATCAGTCTCCGGTTACCAAATTTGCCGACGTTGCCGGCGCGGACCTGACCCGGTTCCGGGCCTTCTTCCATTCGATGCTCGACAAAGGTGTGTACTTCGCGCCGTCGGCCTTTGAGGCCGGCTTCGTCTCCGCAGCGCACACAGCAGACGATATCGACCGGACGCTGAGCGCCGCGGCCGAGGCGTTTGCCGAACTGTGACTCCTAACGAGCCGAGGCGCCGATTACGAGTCAGTCGTCATTTGCCGGCTCGCGAACGCTGTCGAGCAGCTCGTGTACGAGACGTAAACGCTGCATGGGATCGCTCTGCTCGAGACAGGTCTGCTTCTGCTGCAGGCTGATGGGAAGCACTTCGACAAAACGATAGCTCACCCAGCCTGCATCATCGAGGTGCCGCTCCAGCGTTTCGTAGAGCCTGCCGAGATCGTCGAGAACGGCGGCAAGAATATCAGCGATCGACCGGTATTCATCCGGCAGCTGCATCGGGCCCTCGTCCGGCAGGAGTTCGATGTCACCGATATTGAGGCCATCCGGCTGTCTGCGGCTCTTCAGCAGCCGAAATCGCCGCTCACCGATTGCGGTAACGCCTAGCAAGCCGTCACTGCCCTGATACCAGTCGGTAATGTGCGCCAGCGTACCGACGTCGTACGTCGTTGCGGTGCCATCCTCGGTGCCGTTACGAATCAGCAGCACGCCGAATGGCGTGTCGCTCTTCAGGCAGCCGCTGATCATGTCCAGGTAGCGCGACTCGAATATGCGCAATGGCAGCGGACCACCCGGGAATAGCACCGTGTTGAGCGGAAACAGTGGGACTTCCAAGACGGGCCCCTCGGACGTGACGCCTTCATAAGTATAGGTGAGCGGGGACCGTTCAGTGGCTGCGCGTGCGTTGCAGAACCGCAGTCAGCGTCTGGCGTGCATTGCCGAACCCCCCATTAGACATGAATACGATCCGATCACCGTCCCTCACGCTCGCAGACAGATCCGTTACGAGTCGGTCGTAGTCGGCAAACAACCTGAGCCGGTCGCCCAGCGGCAGCAGCGAATCGCGGAATGCGCCCGCCATGTCTTCAGGGACAAACATCCAGATGCCGTCCGCATCCGCGAGGGAATCGGCAAGCGCGTCGTTGTGGACGCCGAGTTTCATCGTGTTGGAACGCGGCTCGATCGCAACGAGCAGACGCTTGCCGGCGCAGCGTCTTCGTAACGCAGCGATAGTGCGCCGAATTGCCGTGGGATGATGCGCAAAGTCGTCGAATACCGCGATGTCGCCTATTGTCGCGGTGCGTTCCATGCGCCGCTTCACGCCCTCGAAACGAGACAGTGAAGCGATTGCCCGCGGCACGTCGACCCCGGCCGATCGCGCCGCCGCGACGGCGGCGAGTGCGTTCTCGAGATTGTGAGTGCCGCTGAACCCGAAACGTGCTTCACCAGACTCCCGGGCCCCGCGCGTCATGCGAACGCGGCGCTCCGCCGCATCAAGAAACTCGCCGCGCCAATCCGCATCTTCGCCAAGGCCGAATGCTTCGACCGGCGTCCAGCAACCCATCTCTAAGAGCCTGCGAATCATCAGATCAGCCTCGTTTACGATGATTCGCCCACCGCCGGGCACGGTACGCAGCAGCTGGTGAAACTGCCATAGGATCGCATCGATATCCGTGTAAATGTCGGCGTGGTCAAACTCCAGGTTGTTGATGACGAGTGTCCGCGGATGGTAATGCACGAATTTGGCGCGTTTATCGAAGAACGCCGTATCGTACTCGTCTGCCTCAACGACAAAGAACCGGGATTTGCCAAATCGTGCGGAAATCCCGAAATTCATGGGAATACCGCCGATCAGGAAGCCCGGTTGTAGTCCCGCATCCTCGAGTATCCAGGCCAGCATACTCGCCGTCGTCGTCTTGCCGTGCGTGCCAGCCACCGCGAGCACGTGGCGGTCATGCAGAACGTGCTCGGCCAGCCACTGCGGTCCTGACGTATAGGCAACGCCGCGGTTCAGCATTTCCTCGATAACTGGCGCCCCGCGGCTCATCACGTTACCGACGACGACGCGATCCGGGCGCAGTTCGAGCTGATCGGCATCGATGCCTTCATGGACCTCGATGCCGAGATCCTTCAGCTGCGTACTCATCGGCGGGTACACGTTGCTGTCGGAGCCGGTGACCGTGTGGCCAGCCGCTTTTGCGAGTTCCGCGATGCCGGCCATGAAAGTTCCGCAGATTCCGAGGATGTGAATGTGTTCGGTGTTACTCACGGCGAAGATGTCACAGCAACATTGACGACATATTGCAGACAGAAAATTGCTACTGCAATCGCAACGCCGACATACCAGTGACGCTCGATTGCGCGCGCAATAATGTGCCCTTCGACGGGCACGGACCAGAACAGTATCAGGGTGGCAATCACGCCAGTCGGTGCTTCGCCGAGAAACGGCCGAAATAGCACATATTCAGCGACGAACAGCAGGAATATCAGCGCTCCGCAGCCGATTATCGCCGAAAGTGTTGGCAGAAGGCGCGCTGCGTGTCCGCTCAGAATTACGAGTGCCGCGTAGCATGTCAGGCCCAGCGTGGCGCTGAAGATGCCGAGGTAAAAGTCGCTGTCATCAAAGCGATCGATCAATGCCAGTCCGGCGAGAGCCGAAAAAAACCAGAGGCAAACAACCATCGTCAGGATCAGCCACGACGCGGGAATGGCCTCGGGGCCTTTCTTCAGGGTGACGATCTGCAACAGTGTCTTGATCAGCGGCAGCACGAATATGCGGGCACTATAGCGGCGCCGGGCTCGGAGGCCGCAATCATCGCATGTTAACCTTCGCTACTGAAACCTCCGACCGGCACTCTGATGCCCGAATTCACGCTCGTCGAAAATCCCGGATCCATCATCGCGGACATTGCCGGACCCGCTCTGCTCGGCATCGACACCGAATTCGTTCGCGAAAAGACGTACTTTGCAGAACTTTGCCTCGTACAGATTTCGACGGGAACCGCGATTTATTGCGTTGACCCGTTGCAGGACACCGCCGACGAGGGCTTTTGGGGCAGGCTGATGGACAAGCACTGGATCGTGCACTCTGCCAGACAGGATATCGAGGTGTTGTATCAATACGCAGAGCGGATGCCTCAGCGCTTGTTCGATACGCAGATCGGCGCCGCGCTGCTCGGCATGACGCCCCAGCTCGGCTATGCGGGCGTCGTCAAAGAGCTGCTCGGCATCGAAATTCCGAAATTGCATACTCGTGCGGACTGGTCGCGGCGCCCCTTGCCGAGCGAGCTGCTCGAGTACGCGGCTGAGGACGTTGAATACCTGCTGCCGGTTTTTGACATTTTAAAGAACCGGCTTCGTTCTGCGGGACGCCTGGCCTGGGCCGAGGAAGATTCGGCGGCGCTGCTCGATCCGGCGCTGTACGAGATCGAACCGCGACAGGCAATAAGCCGGCTTAAAGGCGCCAAGAATCTGCGCGGCCGGCAGCGCGGTATCGCCGCGCGCATCGCTGCGTGGCGCGAAGACCAGGCATTGCGGAAAAATCTGCCGCGGCAGTGGATTTTGCGGGATCGAAGCATCATCGAAATCGCGCGCAAAATGCCGCGAAATATTAATACGCTAGCCGATATCGTGGGTGTGGGGGCGGGAACGACCCGGCGCTACGGTCGGCAGCTGCTGAGCCTGATCGCGGATTCTGCCGACGTCGACATCGGGCCGTCGCCAGCTGCGCTGACGGATTCGCAAAAGCAGCTGATTAAAAAGCTGCAGCAGCTCGTCGCCGAATGCGCTGCGGATCTCGGAATCGCGGCCGAAATCATCGCCGGCAAAAAAGAAATTGCGAGTATTGTTCAAAACGGCGATTTTACGGCGCGGCTGTTCAGCGGCTGGCGCCGGGACACAGTCGGCGGCGAGCTATGCGGCCTGCTCGAGAGCCTGTGACAGCCGTCCGTAGACCTCGTCGATGGAGCCCGCGGCGTCTACCGTCCTGAGGAGGCCGCGCTGCTCGTAAAAACCCACAACCGGTTCGGTCTGCACACGGTAAACGGTTAGACGATTACTGATGGTCTCCTCGTTGTCATCGTCCCGCTGCAGCAGTTCGCCACCCGCATTGAGGCAAGCATCGATCTCCGACTGCGGGGAAAAATAGATGTTGAGCAGCTCGCCCGTAAGCGAACAGGTCCGTCGCCCGGTCAGCCGCTTCATCAAAATGTCGGAATCGACGTCCATTAGCAGGGCAACGTCGAGCGGTGTGCCAAGCTGATCGAGCAGCTCATCCAGATCGAGCGCCTGCTGCCGCGTGCGCGGAAAACCGTCCAGAATGAACCCGTCTACGGCGTCGGATTCGGCGAGGCGCTCGCTGATGATGCCCAGCATGACATCATCCGGCACGAGTTCGCCGGCTTCCATGATTGACTTTGCTTTACGGCCGAATCGGGAGCCGCTGGCCACAGCCTCTCGCAGCATATCGCCAGTCGAAATCTGCGGAATCCTTCTGTCCGCCATTAGTTTCTTGGCCTGAGTGCCTTTACCGGAACCCGGAGCACCGAGCAGAACGATTCGCATTTGGTTACTCGCGTGACGTTATTTTGTGCAAACACTGAGCGTGTCGCCTGAAGAGTCGTGTACGCTACCGACAACGCCGAACGAGGTCAATGAAAAACCGGCCCGTGTAATCGCAATGGCGATCAGCGAAATGCTGCGCAAATCGCCGCCTATGCCCACCGAGGCGATGATCCCCGTCCGGGTTTCCGTTATTCTTTTCTGGAACGAGCCTGCAGGAACGACCATCATGCCAGCAATGAATGCCTTCTACGCACAGTCCGGCGGCGTTACGGCCGTAATAAACGCGAGTGCCGCAGCAGTTATCGAAACTGCCCGCAAACATCGCAATCGGATTGCCAACGTCTACGCGGGCCGCAACGGCATTATCGGCGCGCTGACCGAAGATATGATCGACACGAACAAGGAAACCGCGGCCGCAATAGCAGCGCTCAAACATACGCCGGGTGGCGCGTTCGGCTCGGCACGGTACAAGCTCAGGAGCCTCAAGGACAATAGAGCCGAATACGAGCGCCTCATTGACGTCTTTCGCGCCCACAATATCGGTTATTTCTTCTACAACGGGGGCAACGATTCGATGGACACAGCTCACAAGGTGTCGCAGATCAGCCAGCGCATGAAGTTTCCGGTGACCTGCCTCGGGATTCCGAAGACGGTCGACAACGATCTGCCCGTCACGGACAA
>JBFHXQ010000137.1:0-7986 GCA_041598895.1 Woeseiaceae bacterium
CCGGTTCATGGCGGAGACCGCGAAACTTCTGAGTCCCGACAAGACCGTGCTCATGCCCGACCTGCGCGCCGGCTGTTCGCTGGCAGAGTCCATTACCGCCGCCGATGTCGAGGCACTCAGGCGCAAATACCCCGGCGTTCCGGTTGTGACGTATGTGAACACGTCCGCCGCGGTCAAGGCTGCGTCAGATATCTGTTGCACATCCGGCAATGCGGTGGAAATTGTCGAATCGCTCGGTAGGGACCGCGTCATTTTTATTCCCGACGAATACCTCGCGTCCTACGTCGCGGACCAAACCGAGGTCGAAATCATTTCCTGGCAGGGACACTGCGAGGTCCACGAGCGGTTCACGGCCGAGGAGCTGACCGAATACCGTGCGGGCCACGAAGACCTTACGATCATCGCGCATCCCGAATGTCCGCCGGACGTTCTCGACGTCGCCGACTACGTCGGCTCCACGGCACAGATGCAGGCGTTCGTCCGCGACAGGCGGCCCCCGAAGGTCATGATGGTCACCGAGTGCTCCATGAGCGATAACGTCGCTGCGGAATTCGACGACGTGGAGTTCATTCGGCCGTGTAATCTGTGTCCGCACATGAAGCGCATCACGCTGGCCAATATCGAACGCGCTCTCGAGAACCTCGAACCTGCGGTCGAAATCGACCCGGCGGTCGCGGCGCAGGCCCGGCGGTCCGTCGAGCGCATGCTTGCGGTAGGCAGCTGACAGCGGCGATACGATCACCGCGCGACAGCAATAATCCCGAGCCGAGTCGCCTCCACGACGTCACACCCGGTTTGGTTTTGCGTCCCGTCTCATTGCAGCGGCTGACGACGATTTGCATCGATCAGTGAAGCACTGTAGCGAGGGATCCCGTATCATGTTCAGGCATCCGGGTCAGGTATCGTCCTGACGCGATTTGAAATTCGTGTGCAGTCGCGGCAACGTCTGGTCGCACCCAGCCTCGACAGCTTCAAAGGGAAAATTCCGGGTACCACCATGGGCAGAACCGAATCGAAACGTGATCGAATGTCGCGCGCGAACGACCTGTGGGAGCAGGATCGTCGGCATCATATGCACCCGTTCCACAATTTCGTGTCCTTCGATCAGCACGGCGCTTTGATCATGGAATCGGGCAGCGACGGCTATCTCGTCGACAGCGACGGGAAGAAGTATTTCGACGCCGTCGGCGGCATGTGGTGCACGAACATCGGCCTCGGCAGGCAGGAAATGGTCGAGGCGATTGCCGAGCAGGCAGCAAAACTGGCGTATGCGAATCCGTTCACGGACATGACGACCGAACCGGCGGCACTGCTGGCGAGCAAGCTGGCAGAGCTCGCACCGGGCGATCTGAACCGCGCGTTTTTTACCTGCGGAGGCTCAACGGCCAACGATGCGGCATTTCGGCTGATCCAGATGTATCAGAGCGCGCGCGGGAAAAAGCAGAAAAAGCACGTGCTCTGCCGGCACGATTCCTATCACGGGACGACTTATCTGGCCGCCTCACTGTCCGGCAAGGCGGGCGATCGCATGCCCGATTTCAGCTACATCGACGACATCATCCATCACCTGACGAGTCCCAATTACTATCGTGCTCCCGACGGCATGAGTGAAGAGCAGTTCTGTGACTATCTTGTTGACGAGATGGAGCGGAAGATCCTGGACCTGGGCCCTGAAAACGTTGCGGCATTTTATGCGGAACCGATTCTCGGATCCGGAGGCGTTATCGTGCCGCCTGAAAACTACAATTACCGGACCTGGCAGCTATGTCGCAGCTACGACATCGTGTACGTCGCCGACGAAGTCGTGACCGGCTTCGGGCGCCTCGGGCACTGGTTCGCCTCAAAGGATATCTTTGGCGTGCAGCCGGACATCATCTGCTGTGCAAAAGGGCTGACGTCGGCCTACCTGCCTCTCGGCGCGGTCATATTTTCCGACCGCATCTACGACGTACTGGGCAACGATGCAACCCGATGGTTTACGGGCGGGTTCACGTATTCCGCACACCCGGTCTGCTGTGCTGCGGCGCTGAAGAACATCGAAATCATGGAGCGTGAAGAGATTTTCGACAACGTCAAGGCCGTCGGCGCCTATTTCGAAGATCAGCTGCGGACACTTCTGGACCTGCCGATCGTCGGCGATATTCGCGGCCGCCTGTTCATGATGTGCGTTGTGAACGTGATGGACAAGGCAACGAAAACGTTTTTTCCACCCGAGGTCATGATTGGCAAGCGCATCTCCAATCATGCCGAGAATCTGGGCCTGCTCGTGCGACCCGTGGCTGATCTCAACGTCATGTCGCCTTCGCTGACGATGACCCGGGAAAACGTCGACTTCGTCGTGTCGGGGCTCCGGCAGGCGATCGAGCTGACGATCGAGGATCTGAAGTCAGAAGGGCACCTGCCCACATAGCAGCAGCGACGGTCATCGGCCTGACCGATGTGTCAGCACGGGCCTGAGTGTCGATCAAAGGGCGACTACTGATCGGCGAGCGCCCTGCCGCAGCCGGCGCTATCGATTTGCGCTTGCGCAGTGGCGACGTGGGCGCTGCCCATTTGCTTCATCATTGGCAGCGCCGTGAGCCAGTGGCTGCAGGCTGCCTCGAGATTGTCCGCGTCTCGCGCGATTTCGCCTCGATTGAATACGATGACGGGAACGAGTTCGGCAAGACCGATGTCTTCGGCAATACGCTGCGCGCGCCCCAGTCTTCGGTCGGCCGTGGCAAAGTCGCCCTTCGCTGACGATATGGCCGCCAGATTGACCAGGTCATGGGCGACGGAAGATTTCCAGCCGAGCTGCTCGTTGAGTTCGGCGAATTCCTCGGCGAGTCCAGGCCCTTTCGCAGCGTGCGACGTGCCTCGTCGAAGCTGCCCTGGGCAAACTACAGCTGCCCGAGCGACAGAGGCCCGATGGGCGAAGCGTTGCTGCGAAATTTTGGGCAGATCGCCTACATGGCGAACGACGAAGCCGAAAAAAATCTGCCAACGGTGCTGGGCTGGCTTCTCGCCAGTACGGAGGTGTATCACCTGCCCGGTGTCATCTGGAGGACCGAGCGTGGGCATGTCCGCCATACTGGCTTTGCGCCACCGCTAGAAACGATGGACTGGCTGCCGTTTCCTATTTATCAAGACTATTTCGAAAGGATGCGGCAATATGCGTTTGCAAAACAATAATTCAAATGGCGTGACGCCACTGCAAAACGTGCGGTGTCTGATATGGTGCAAGAAGCACGGCATAAACACCTTCTGGCATTTGTGCTGTCTTTGCAGGAGCAGCGCTTCGTGGTTGCGGACGGTAGTCGCTACCTCGGCGTCATCCCGATTCCGGACGATCGCGACGTCTCCGATGAGGAAATTAGTCATCCCCTGGCTGCGGAACATCAGCAGCTTCGTGCAACGACCTGATATAGGACTCACGCGTGAAAAATATGTCTTTGTCTTGCCTGATCGGCGTCTCGGTCGCCGTCGCCTCGGTATTTACGCTCGGCTGTGCGCCGACCCAGCCGCGCACGGCGTATGAGCGGCTGACCTGGCCGGTCTCTGAAGAGGAGTTTCTCGAGGCGCTGCCCGCTGATGTGTACCCCGAATCTCGCGGCCGGATTCCGCTCGTTGACCGGGCATCGCTGGACGAGGAACGCCGGAAAGCGTACGACCGGCGCGCTGCCCCGGACACCACGTCGCTTGCGGGCCTGCAGGGGCCGGGCGGATTGAGTCTGAACGGGAGTCCTGACCTGAATGAGACTCTTGTCGACAAGCGCACCCAGGAATTGCTGCGCCTGGTCGTGTCCCGCGAGATGAGCCAGCAGCTCGAATGGACGGTGCATGAGCCGGTTGCGCTCAAGGCCGGTCTGGAGCCGGCGATCATCGACGTCATTCGCTTTCGGCGGTCACTCGACGGAGTTCCGCCGCGCGAAGCCGCGCTGATTCGTTGGGGACGAGAACTGTTCCGCAACCGTGACGTTAGCTCCGCGACCTTTGCGGAGTTGAAACGGTATGTCAGCGTTCGCGATATCGTCGATCTTTGTTATTTCATGGGGAACTACACGCGCACGGCGTTTTTACTGCACACGTTCGACGTGCACCTGCCCTATGATCGTGAGCCACTTCTGCCAATTCCGTGACGACAGCATGGTTCCCGCAGGACTGCAGAATTCGGCTTAGCAATGATTCGGATCTACAGATGTTTCGATTTCAGAGGGTGCAGTCGCAAACGTCGGTCGACATAATGTGCATCGCAGTCGCTGCGACAGCTGAAAAAAAAGTACATCGAGCGCATTCGCGCGATATGTCAATTAGACGTTGTTTCTGAATTGGCGTGTTGATATACAAACCATTCTGAAAACGGCAAACCCATCGAAAGGTGGGGACGCAAAGCTTCCGGTCTACGGGCCATGCCCAAGATAGCGGGGTTACCAGTGCACGTGTCGCACTCGAAAAAAACTTTCTTGCCGACAATATCTGTCGGGCAACTCGGCCTAGTCCGAGCAATCCCAGCGATTTCCAACGTAGTTTGTGCAATTAAAGCGAAGCCTCGCGTGTTTGCCGTATTAATTAGGGACAACTTGGCCTGATTTGGCCAAATATGGAGACGCAAACATGCAACGATTCAAACGGGCGGCATTGGCTGCAGCTACGCTATGCGTTGTTTCATCGGCCGCGATTGCAGGCTTGAAAGGTAACGGACTTCCCTCGGGCAAGCGCTACAATTTGCAGGTCATTGCCTACGAAAATTGCCCCGCCGGCGATTTTACCGGCTCAAACCGGCACCAGATCTCCGTCAAGGCGAACTACCCGGTGGGAGAAAGCCTGGACAGTAACCAGGGCGGCAAGAAAGCCTTGGAGTTGACTAGGCAGAATACAATTGCACTGGCAGCCTCCGCCGATGGCTTCCAGGTAATCGACGGAAATGCCTGTCGGCACAAGAATGACGGCGCGGAACTCGCCTTGCCGGTAGACGTATCCACAACCTACTACGTATTTGTGCGGCTGGTCGGGGGACCGAACACAGGTATAGGTGCGACGACTTGTGCGGAGCAGCGGATTGATGACAACGGCGACCTCGTAATCAGCGACGATGAAATTTATATTCTCTGCTCGACAGAAAACGTTGTGAAACTGCGGGATAGCGGCAAAGGCGCTATGAAATTCGTCGACTACACGGAAGAGCTCCTGACCGTCTACGCCGATGTGGATCTAGACGGTATGCTCGAACGCGTACCACTATTCGACGCAAGCTTGGAGAATTATTTCTGGCAGTGGAACACGAAGGGCAAGGCCCATGCGCAGCTCGTATTTATACCTAAGGGAGCCGAGTAACGGCGGATGAACGTCGGGACCGCTTCCCGATTCACGACCGCATTGAATCCGCTTTCTCGACAACCGGGGCACCAACGCGCATTTTTCTGTGGTTCCGCGGGCATTCCATATACCTGCGAAAGCGTAGGTCAATGAATGGATTCGTTTACCAGCGCTCTTTGGCCGGCCGCAGATCGACCTCGAAGCTCCGCGCCGAACGCGGCTGCTGCGTCAGCTGATAGGCGGTTTCCGCAATGTCCCGCGGGTCGAGTTGCGTGCCGGCGTCCGTCTCCCGGGTGCCGGCATTGCCGATCTGGCCGTCGATGATCAGAAGGGCAACGTGGATCCCCTGCGGCCCCAGGTGTTTCGCCATGGACTGGGCGAGTATTCGCTGCGCGGCCTTGGCCGGGGCGAACCCTGCCGTTTTCGGCACACCGCGCAATGACGCGGTGGCGCCGACGAAGATGATGTTCCCCGATCCTTTTGCCTTCATGTCCGGGATGACCTGCTGGGCGGCGACCAGGCCGCCCAGCGCGTTGATTCGCCAGCTGCTCTCGAATTCTTTCGCCGAGACTTCCTCGACGGTCTTCCAGCTGCCGCTGCCGGCGTTGTAGATCAGCACGTCCACGGGCCCCAGATCATCGCGGACCTGTTCGAACGTTTCTATTAGCGAGTCCGGATTCGACGCGTCGCACGCGTAGGCTTTTGCCTGCTCGAATTCCTGCGCCAGCCGGCCGGACAAATCAGTGGACCGGGACAGCAGCGCAATCGCGTAGCCGCACTCGGCGAATTTGCGGGCGAAGGCCTCGCCGTTTTTCGGTCCGATACCGATCACGGCGCAAACGGGTCTGGTCATCACTACCTCTGTCAAAAAAGTGGGGCCTGACCGGGAGTTTAGTGATTCGGGAAGGCACGTGCATGATCTGCCAGACCGAGAATTCATGCTGCGAGCGTTGCGCCGCAACTCCCTGATTTAACGACGACCTTATGTGACGCACGTCACAAAAAGGCGAATCCCGTTCCAGTAGCCCACACCTCCCGACGGCAACAGATTTTGGTGAAATAGCGCGCACTCGAATTCGATATCGCAAGACGACAAGCGTCGAAAGGATACTGCAATGCAACTGGGTCAACGAACTCGTGCGTCCGTGCTGGGATTTCTTCTGGCGATGCTCAGCGCATCGTGCAGCTTGCAGTCACAAACCGTGCCCGCAGTGTCTCCTGCGCAGGTGCAGTCGGCGTCAGCCTACATCGTTCAGGCATCAAGCGTTGAAGCGGCGAGAAAAGCCGTCGAAGCTGTCGGTGGCGTCGTTACCCACGATTTGACGATCATTCGCGCCGTCGGCGCAACGCTATATCCGGATCAGGTCGAAGGGCTTCGGAGTCAACCGGATGTCCGCCAGGTTTTTGAAGATGCCACCGTCACGACGTCGTCATCGTGCGCCATCGTCGCTGGACCCATGGAATTCGACGACAAAAAATTCGAATGGACCGTAACGAACAACGGCCACGAAACGGTCACAATCGGTGCGATCTCGATCGCCTGGCCTGGGGACAATGACGAACTGAAAAAGATCAAGTTCGACGGCGACGAAATTTGGGCAACAGAGGCTGAACCGCCGTATCTGCAGATCAGCGATGGCTGGCACGACGATGTCCGGAGGCGCCAGCTCGTAGCCGGCGACAGTGCGCGCCTTCGTTTCGAGTTCGACGAGGATATCGATTGGACCGAGAGCAATTACTCGATTTTCGTAGACTTCGAGGAAGGCTGCACCCTCGAGTTCACGCCGCGCGCCGCTGAATGCCGCTCGGACGGGCTCGGCTACCGCGAATTCAAGGACAAGAAAATCAAGTGGAGTCTTCCGAATAACGGCGCGGACTCGATTACGATCTCCAAAATTTCCCTCAACTGGCCGGAAGAAAACGGTCAGCTGAAGAAGATCAAACTGGACGGCGACGAGATCTTCGCCGAGCGGCGCGATGCCCCCGTTGCGACTATTGTTGATGGCTGGCACTCCGAACTTCGGCGGCGCCGGATCGCTCCGGGCGATTCCCATATTCTCGAAATCGAATTCGACGAAGACATCAACGTTGACGAAAGCGCTTACACGCTGATCGTCGAGTACGCCGAGGGCTGCCGCAGCGAGTTCGCGACGGAATCGGCAACGCTGTCTGATAGCCTCTTTTCGGCCGATTCCAGCACCGAAACAGGTTCTGAATCCGCCACTGCGACGAACGACACGAGCGCGAGTTCGACATCGGGCAGTAGTGACATTGTGTCTGAGCCGCAGGTCGTCGAAACGCCGTCCGGCTGCAGCACCGTTGATTCGACGGTGCTGCAGGACAATAGCCGAGGACCCGACAAGAAAGCCCGGGAGACGCACTACGTCCACCAAGTCGGGGCGGATCTTATGCACGGCCAGGGCGTCACGGGTTCCGGAGTCACGGTCGCAATACTGGATACCGGTGTCTGGACGTCCGGCGGCGGCAAGAACTGGCTCCGCAAAGGCTGCGACGGACAGGAGCGCATCCTCCGCGCCTACGATGCAATCACCGGCGTCGAGGACAATGCAGACATCGCCGAGGACAAGAACGGCCACGGTAGCCACGTGACGAGCATCATCCTGTCTTCACGCAAGGCACAGGCGTCCGGTCGGGCGCCGCAGTGGAACGGCGTTGCGCCAGGCGTATCGC
>JBFHXQ010000138.1:0-7980 GCA_041598895.1 Woeseiaceae bacterium
CGCGTCGGCAAGGTGCAGGAGCTCGCCAACGCGCTTGATGAGAAACCGCTCGCCGGCGGCACCGGCATTTCGCACACGCGCTGGGCGACGCACGGTGTGCCGAATGAAACCAACGCGCACCCGCACGTCTCGGCCGATCAGATCGCCGTCGTGCACAACGGCATTATCGAGAACTACGAAGAGCTGCGCGAGGACCTGAAAAAACACGGTTACCAGTTCGCGTCTGAAACGGACACGGAAGTCATCGTGCATCGCATCCACTTCAATTCGCAGACGGCCGACAGCTTCGCCGACGCGGTCAAGGCGACGGTCGCAGAGCTCGAGGGCGCGTATGCACTGGCCGTCATGAGCGCGGCGCACCCGGACGAGCTGATAATCGCGCGCGAAGGCGCGCCGGCCGTTGTCGGGCTGGGTCTGGGCGAAAACTTCGTCGCCTCCGACGTCGCCGCGCTGCTGCCGGTGACGCGCAAGTTCCAGTTCCTGGAAGAGGGCGACGTCGCGCACGTCACTCGCGACAAGGTCACGATCTGGGATGAGAACGGCGATGTCGTCGAGCGCACCGTTAAGGAGTCAGAGCTGACCGCGGACGCGGCCGAGCGCGGCACGTTCCGACATTACATGCAGAAGGAAATTCACGAGCAGGCAACGGCCGTTGCGCGCACGCTGAACGAGCGCATCGCAAACGGCCGCGTGCTCGACGCGGCGTTCGGTCCGCAAGCGAACGAGGCGCTGGACCAGACCAAAGGCGTGCACATCGTGGCCTGCGGCACCAGCTACCATGCCGGCCTGATTGCGCGCTACTGGATCGAACAGCTGTGCCGGGTCCCGTGCACGGTCGAGATCGCGAGTGAATACCGCTACCGCTCGCCGGTCGTGCCCGACGGCACGCTGTTCGTGACGATCAGCCAGTCCGGCGAGACCGCCGACACGCTCGCGGCGCTGCGCGCGGCCAAGGAGATGGGCTACGTCTCCACGCTGACGATCTGCAATGTGCCGGAGAGCTCGATGGTGCGCGAATCGGAGCTGGTCATGATGACGCACGCGGGTCCCGAGATCGGCGTCGCGTCGACGAAGGCGTTTACGACCCAGCTCGCGGCGCTGTCGCTATTGACGATCGCGCTGGCGCGTCGGCAGGGACTCGAAGACAAGCAGGAGAAGGCGCTGGTGGCGCAGCTCGCCGAGCTGCCCGGGCTGATCGAGCAGGTGCTGGCGCTGGACGCGTCGATCGAGACGCTTGCGGAGCACTTCGTCGACAAACACCACGCGCTGTTCCTCGGCCGCGGCGTGCAGAACCCGGTCGCGATGGAGGGCGCGCTGAAGCTCAAGGAGATTTCCTACATCCACGCCGAGGCCTACGCCGCCGGCGAGCTGAAGCACGGCCCGCTCGCGCTGGTGGACGAGGACATGCCGGTCGTCGCGGTGGCGCCGGACGACGAGCTCTTGGAAAAGCTCAAGAGCAATCTGCAGGAAGTACGCGCCCGCGGCGGCGAGCTGTACGTGTTCGCCGACCCCCGGGTGCAGTTCGGCGATCGCCACGGCATCCACACGACGCGCATGCCGGCGCTGATCCAGGATTTCCAGGCGCCGATCCTGTACACGATCCCGCTGCAGCTGCTGGCCTACCACGTCGCGGTGCTTAAAGGCACCGACGTCGATCAGCCGCGCAATCTCGCGAAGTCGGTTACGGTCGAGTAACTACCCTGTTGTCGTGCGTTGCCGTGAATCTGAGGAATAGACGGCGTCATTCGTCGGGCTGGCTGCTTCTCTGATACGCAATGAGGGCTGCGATGAACGGCAGCTTTCAACAGCATTAACTCGTCGCCGGAAAGACTGCGTGCAAATCAAGTCGCGCCAATGGCGGCGTCCGCTTTGCCCTCAAGACCCGACGCTCAGCCGGTTTCGGCGTATCATCGAGTTCTGCTATTGAACCGATTCAGACCTCGACACTGCGCGCAAGTTCGACTCTCTCATAAATTGCAGATAGAGAGGCCAGATAGAATATACGTATGCTCAATGTCCAATTAATCGGCATTGTCGGTCTGGTGGCGGTCGCAGCATGCTGGAGTTTGGCGATCGTTCTGTATCGCGTGAGAACCACCAGCAATGCTGCACGCCTGCTTTCGGTTTTGCTGGTAGTCGAGGGCATTGTGCTGGTCACTGCGGGATTTCCCGAATTTGCCTCGGGTCTGCCAATCGAATTTTGGGAAAGCTTTTACGGATCGCACACGGCATTGAGGATGGCATCAAGCCTTGCCCATCATCTGGGCGACGCCGCGATGATCGCTCTTTATCCAACTTTTCTCGCCTTTGCTCTGAATACGAGGCTGACCCGCCCATTCGCAAATCGACCAGTACGAATTGGTCTCGCTATCGGGGCGGTCGCGCTCGGACTTGTCGTATCGATTAGTGAGTCGCGGATCGTAGTCACTTCGTTCTATTTGACGGTGACATTGCTATTCATATACGCACTCATCGCTTCGTTACACGCCTGGCGCACGGCCAAGAGAGGAATGGACCGCGAGCGCGCTGGAGTATTTGCGCTGGCCTTCGGGGCGCGGGACCTTGGTTGGTGTTTCAGTTATGCCATTGCGGCCTGGTCGATGTGGACAGTATCGGACCCGTTCGCGATGTCCGACTTGCGTTGGCTTGGCAAATTTGTCTACGCGCTCGGGACACTGCTCGCGGTTCCGCTTATTGCTTATGGCATTTTGCGCGCGCATCTTTTTGACATCGATCTGAAGATACGTTGGACAATCAAGCAATCGACGCTTGCAACAATCGTTGTGACATTAATATTCTTGCTGTCCGAAGGCGCAGACCGGGTTCTGTCGGCCGAACTCGGAAGCTTTGCCGGCCTGCTGGCAGCAGCCGTCGTCGTGTTCTTTCTCACACCGCTGCAACGATTTGCCGAGAGCGTCGCCACTGCGGCGATGCCAAATACCGAGAACACGCCGGAGTACATCGCCTATCGCAAGATGCAGGTATACGAGGCGGCTGTGGCTGAGGCCCTGCCGGATGGCAACATCTCCGACAGGGAGAGGATACTGCTCAACACGCTCCGCGACTCACTTGGAATATCGGCAGCCGACGCCGAGGCATTGGAGCGGGAGCTGAGGTCAGTCAACGAGTCCCGATGAGTTGCTTCAGCCACATGTCGCAAACGGCTGCTGCTGGCTGCAACCAGAAGTCCAGGCGATCAGAGCTATAATTTCACCTACTTAAAGAAGGCCATTAGTGCAAGCGATAGGTCCAGGATCGGCATTGCAAAATGAATGAGAGTACGGACATCCCGTGGAAGAGACTGTCCGCCGAAGTTGCCGCTATTGTCGGCAGTATCTTGTTGGCGTTCTGGATTGACGCCTGGTGGGACGAGCGGCAGCTCGAGCAAGAGACAGTAGAGGACCTTGCTATCGTGGAGTACGAGCTCACCGAGAATATTCGGTTAGTTCAGATAGCTTTGGACATCATGAATCAGGTTGTCGCTGCCAACCGGGGGCTCGTGGCGGCCCTCAAGGCTAATGCAGATTCCAACGTCGTCGAGGTCGAGGATACGGTCGTCTTCTGGAGTCTGTTCACCAATCCGACGTTTGATCCATCCCTTGGTGGAACCGACGCCTGGATTGCCACCGGCCGCCTGCAGGGCCTGGAAAGTGCTGAGCTTCGGCAGAGATTGGCGAGCGTGCGCGGCAAGGTCGAGGACATTGTCGAGGAACAGCGTATTGCCCGAGAGATCGGCGTGCGAGAAATCTACCCGCTCGTCAAAAATCAATTCGGCGACCTCGAGTTGATCGAGCGAATTTTTACCGCGGGACTCGGCGCACGCCAAAGTACCGGGGTTCAGCCACTGACACATTCGGGGACGATCTCGTTTCCAAATTCGAATGCGATCCGCTTTATGCTGCACGCCAGGGCGTTGTGGTACCTCGGATCGATAGAGGAAACGCGAGATTTTCAGGCAGAGCTTGAAGAGATTCAGCTTATGCTTCGACAGGAAATGCGTTTTTTACGAGTTCCAGAGAGAATCTCGAAAACTTCGGAATAGCTGCACAGCATTCCGCTCCAAGTCGGCCATCGCGCATTACGCGTAACGCTTCACTCATCACCCAAGTTTCAGTCCTTGCTACTGGTCCAAAGCGGACGTGATCGCTTTAGCTATTTCTCGTCAGCGAGCAGGAATACGACGTAGTCATCAAATTCCCGTTGGAACGGTGACCACGGCTCGCCAAATACGCCGCGCATCAGAATTTGCTGATCCGGCCATTGGAGGTTGCGCCTGATGCGTTGATCGAGACGTTCGGTGCGACCGCGATAAAGAAACTCTGCCTGAAGCCCGGCCCAGTTCAGGGTCAAATAGCGATTCCATGCCGCGGCCTGTTCATAACTCATGTCGTAGCGATCCATGAGATTTTGAATACCCTCTTCGATGCCGTCGACGGCCTTGATCTTGGATAGCGCTTCGGCCAAGACGTCGGACTGCAGAAATACGGCAGCGTCCCACTCCGCCGCCCGAATGGCAGACTCACGCTGCTCAACCAGGCTCGCCTCCCGAATCTGGGCAATCAGTATGACGAGCGTGACGAGCACAGCCAGGCTGGCGGCGATTTCCGCTACGTCGACCCATGTTCGCAATTCAATTTTCTTCATTGTGTAGCCCCGCTGATTGTTTGAATGCCGTGTACGTCCTTCACGAGAATCTTGGGAACGATACCTGGACGAAGCCAGGAGCTCATCATGGTACGGATAGACTGCGTCAAGGGCGAGATAACTAGATTGAGAAGCGCTGTCTAAAGATCCAGCTGCAGGGATTCAGCGTCTGCTATTGACCACACGCCGCCGCCCCGGCGAATTGGGTGAGGATGGCTACTACTACTAACCTTCAGCGGAACTTCGGGCCCGAACGTCCCGGTTCGGTTTTACTGCCGATTCGGTCGCTCTCGTCGTCGCTTATCGGGCGTCGATACCGGTCTTCAATCGTCCGCAGATATTCCGACCGGGCGAAATTGTCATTGGAACGACAAGTTGGATAGGTCGACGTCGACGCCAGCGGTAAGGTGACAAGCACTACAGCTTTCGGTGATGCGCTGCGCTGCCGAGCGTGCGGCCGATATGTCTGCCGCCTCGGCCACGGCCCTGGCCGCATCACGCATAGCATCGATGTGCGGTTGCAATGCGTCGGGAAATTCCGTTACTTCCTCGTGACGCAGCAGCCAGTGAGCGGGTGTCTTGGCGGCTTCGAGGTCGCCCGCCGCGAGGGCATCGTTCAGACCCGCCAGGTGAGTCGCGTGACTATGCATATGCCGAATGAACGTTTCGCTTCCCATCCCCGCCGCCTCGGTTGCCGACAGGTTGCTCGAAATCGATTCCGACGCGACCGATGCGTCCGCATCTTGCGCCGTGGCTATCGGTTCCTGTTCACCGCAGCCGATCGTAAATACAGAAAGCCAAATCGTCAGGCACGTGCGAATCTTCACGGGTACTCCCGGGTAAGTCGATGGCCAGTCAAAATTGATCCGACCCGAGATTCAGTTTAGCAAGAAACGAGCAGCTACTTTCACGTTCGAAGAACGAGCGACTCCCGAAGGACCAAGAAAACTCGTCAAGATGCCAGCGGCTCTCGGACAACCTTAGATTGCCCGAAAGCATAAAACCCTTGTCACAAGCTAGGCGGGCAACGCCGGATTGCGCCGCAGAAGGCGGTACGCCAGCGACGCCATCCAGACGAACAGGACGAGAAGAAACAGTCGCTGCAATAGCCCGGTCGATTCGCGCGTGGCCTCGGAGGCGATCATCGCGACCAGCAGACCGATCGCTGCCAATCCCGTGATAAGCGAGTAGACGCCGAAGGCCCGCCACTCCGGCCGCCGCAGGAACCAGATGCTCCACGTCAGCGCCCCGAGAATCAGCGCGGGAAACGCGATGACCGATACGAGATCGTGCATCCGCTGCTCCGGCGAACCGTCCGCTGTCGGACAGCCGACGTCGCAGGACCAGATCCCGGCGCCGAACACGTTGACGGCAAACACGGCGATCAGCAGCGAACCGATCGTTGTCAGAGCGGATCGCGGCAGCGACTGCCACAGCGCGATCGCAAACAGCAGCATCATCGCGCCGCCGCCCATGAAGCCCAATACGTTCATCAGCGGTGCATGCAGACCGCCGGTTTCGCCGAGCTCGCTGATGAACTGGTCGACAGGGTCGTAGCCGGGCCGCAATGCACCGAATATTATCGAGGCGAGCGAGAACAGAACCGGGCCCGCAATTCCACCTGCCAGCATCAACCGTCGCACCGTCGTCTCTCGTAGCCGCAGCCGGGCGGCATTATAAGCCACGGGCGTCGATCAGCTGTGTATATCTCGCGAGGTTTGTCACCGCCCAGTCGCTAGATTTCGAGGGCGCGGAAGGTTTTTCCCGCACTTTGATCGTAGAACAGCCAGGGTACCGATCGTGCCGCTCTTTCAGGGTCTGATTCGCGTGCTCGTACCGACGGCCCAATAATCGACGTTGTCTGCGATGGCGCCGTTACGGACCATATTGATTCGCCCTGGCAACACCCGACCGATACCAACGGTGCATCCCTTGTTCCGCAGCTTGCTAAAGCGATCGCCGACGTACCTCGGCGTGAGGACCAGGTACTCGATGCGCTGACCCTCATAGTCGAGGGCACTTTCCAACTGCACGAGCTGCCAGCGCTTGCCGTCGGCATCCTCGACAACGTCGATTTCGAAAGCGCGAACCGGGCCGAATCCGGGCCCGTACGCCCCATCGTCGCCGCCGGATAATTCGTATCGACGCATGCCGGCTCTAATCAACGATTATCTGCCGCGAAGAGGTGCGCACGTTATCGCGGGCAGGTCGGGCAGGCAAGACGCTTCCAGCATTCAAGACCGGCGCGACCGGCCGCCCCGGTCATTGCCGGAGCGGCCGCCGTGGAGCTCGAGGCAAGATGGAGCGCTGACAGCGTCCGGTCTCTCGCGTCTACGGTGCCGCCAGATCCTCGACGATGTCGACCCAGAACGGCCGCGGCACCAGGAAATCGTCCAGCCACTCGAACAGCGGCACGCCGTCGGCCGTCGTGTAGAACTCGAAGTTCTGCAGCGCCGTGTGGGTGTCCTTGCCTGCCTGGATGAAGCGCTTGTAACGGTCCGGGAACTTCGCGTTTATCAGACCGTGCTCGGTGATGACGAGGTCGCGATAACCCAGCGGGTCGCCCAGCAGACCCATGAAGAAGCGGTTGGTCAGGTCGAAATCCGTCGAGTAAAAGGCTTCGCGGATCGTGCTGTCGTTGTCCAGCCGCCACTTGATGATCTCGGTGCCCTGGCCCATGTCGTCGCACTCGGTGCAGCTTGCCGGATAGAACTGCCCGAACTGCCAGTCGGCGGCGCGCGCGGCGATGTCCCCTGCCGCATCGAGATTGATCGCAACGGGGCCCGCGTCGTTGAACACCATCAGCTTCTTGTTGTTGCCGTAGGCCATGCGGGCGAGGAACGGCGCGAAGCCGGCCGCGCCGACGCCGCCCGCGCTGGAGCCCGCGACGAGGATGCGGCTGGCGTGCGGGAACGTCGCTTTGGCGAGGTCGATACCGGCCGTGACGTTTCTCAGCCCGCGATGGAAGCGGATCACGGCCTGCGGTACGCCGATCGCGGCGCCGAACGCCGGGTCGAAGACGTCGTTGTCGCCGGAGAACACCGAGCCGTCGCAGTACGGCATGTAGACGACGGACCAGTCCTCCAGCGGATTAAGACCCGTGACGTCATCCCAGATGCCGACCGGCGCCGGCGGCGGGGGCTCCTGGGCCTCGGCCAGCACGTTGCAGTTGTAGAATCCCTGCCAGCAGGCGCCGCCGCCCTGCATCATGATCAGCACCCGCGACGGGTTCTGTGCTTTGGTGAAGGCCGAGAACGGCGTGCCGGCGATACAGATCGGGCCAGTGCCGCCGGCGGTATCGAAGGTGTGCTTGATCCAGCCGTCGCCGACGCTCTC
>JBFHXQ010000139.1:0-7964 GCA_041598895.1 Woeseiaceae bacterium
CGAAGGTCTGCCAGACCGCTACGCGCAATACTGGCCCGACGAGCGACGGCTTGCGCGTCTGCACGCGATGGGCCATGACGCCTATCACCTGATTGCCGCGCTGTACGCAGCGCAAAGCGGGCCCATGCCCGACATGAAGGGCGCTACCGGCACGCTGTATCTTGATAGCGACGGCCGGATCCGGCGGCACCTTGCCTGGGCCCGATTTCAGAGTGGGAAGCCTGTCGCCTTGCCGGACCAGCAAGGCCGGGTCCCGCCGGTGCTCGAATTCGGCGATCCAGGCGTCGCGGAGCCTCAGGAAACTCTAAACGAGCTGTGACCCCGCAATCCCCGCTGTCTGCAGGCGTCGCGGCGGAGCAGCGGGCCCTACGTTTTCTGAAACGCCAGGGCCTCGAATTGTTGCGTCGGAATTATCGCTGCCGTTTCGGCGAAATTGACCTGATCATGGCAGACGGCGAGTGCCTGGTTTTCGTCGAAGTGCGTTATCGCGCGCACAATCGATTCGCGTGCGCTGGTCAGACCATCGATCGCAGAAAGCAACAAAAACTGATTCGCGCCGCAGCAATGTTTTTGAGCAGGAGCCGCTACACGAATCGCCCGACACGCTTCGACGTCGTCGCTATCGATCACAACCACGACGATGGCGTATCCCTGCAGTGGATGCAGGACGCGTTTCGACCAGAGGGAAGTCAGCTATGAGCGACTTGCTACTTGACTACTGTCAGGTGCGGTTTTGAGCGAGCGCTGCGGCTCTCGCGGGCGGGGCGCTGCGACTCCTGGGTCTCCGCATCGTGGGAAAATATCATTCCCTGCCCAGTCTCCCGCGCATAGATGCCCATGACAGACTTCATCGGTACCCAGACGTCGAACGGTGTTCCCGAGAATCGCGCGCGAAAACTAACCGCATCATTGGCAATTTTCAGGCTATGGGCTGCCGTCGAGCTGATGTTGAGAATGATCTTTCCGTCTTTGACGTGCTCACGCGGCACAAGAACTCCATCGACGGATGCATCGATGACGATGTGCGGCGTGTGTCCGTTGTCGGCCATCCATTCGTGCATCGCACGAATGAGGTACGGTCTTTTCGAGCGGGTGGGTGCGGTCACTGCAATTTCTTATTTTCGTTATTTTGCACTACGCATAGCTTATCATTCTTTCACGCTCGTGCCGCCAAAATGACATAACGCGGGAAGTCCGGAGCACCTTATAAATCAGCAAGTTCCGCACGATCGGTGGATCGGCGCGGAAATTTTCACCCCGGAAGTGCAGCGGCGGGCAACAGCGTCGTTCGAAATTCGATTCTTTAAGGGACAGCGCGGTATCCTGCACCCCGTACAGCCGCGCTTACAGCCGCATCTCCTGTTCCAACTCGGTCAGGCTCTGCTGAAACGACCTCCGCGCAAAAACACGCTTCATGTACTCCTCGATCGCTTCTGCCTGACTGCCGAGCTCGATTCCATAGACCGGCAATCGCCAGAGGATTGGCGCAATGCTTGCATCGACCAGGGAGAATTCGTCGCTTAGAAAATAATCGCGCGCGGAAAATAATTCCGCGCTCTGCATGATGCTTTCGCGTAGCAGTTTTCGGGACTTGCTGTTGAGGCGGCCGTCGCTCGTGTCGTTTGCCTCTTCTGCAATCGAATACCAATCGGTCTCGATGCGAAACAGGGCGAGTCGAAATTGAGCTCGCATCACCGGATCGACCGGCATCAGTGGGGGGTGCGGAAAGCGCTCATCCAGATACTCGATGATGACGCGCGAATCGTAAAGTACGAGATCGCGATCGACGAGTGTCGGTACCGTATGATACGGATTCAAGTCCATCAAATCCTCCGGTAATTCCGGACCCGGAACATTTGCAATTTCGATGTTGATATTCTTTTCCGCCAGCACCAATCGCGTGCGGTGACTGTGGATGTCCGTCGGTCGCGAGAACAGGGTCATGACGGAACGTCTATTGGCGATAACGGCCATCTTGCGATTCCTCGAATACTGTCAAAATTTCAAGCCGGGATGCCGACGTGGCGGCTTGCTCGGCTGTCGTTCCTGTGGCCGCCGGGCTCAGCTCACGTCTTTCCAGATTTGCTTCTTGAGCATCGTGGCTATGATCCAGAAGAAAATGAGGTACATGAGAACCCAGACACCGAGCTTGCGCCGGTCTGACCGGATCGGTTCCGCGATGTAGGCCAGAAAATTGACCGTATCGCGGACGAATTCGTCGAAATCCTCTGCCTTCATTGAGCCCTCCGTGGCCTGCTCAAAACCCTTGAAGTGCGTTTCCGTCACGCCGTCGTTGACGGATTCGGAAAATTCGGCGCGCTGAAAGCCCTGCAATTCCCAGAGGACATGCGGCATGCTCGTACCCGCCAGAATCAGGTTATCCACGCCGGTCGGGCTGTCCGGATCCAGATAGAAGCCCTTCAGAAAATTGTAAATGTAGTCGTCACCTTTCGCGCGTGCGATCAGGGACAGGTCCGGCGGAGTCGTGCCAAACCAGATTGCAGCATCGCTCGCGGGCATCGCGGTGCGAATGGTTTCGAACGTTTTCTCGGCGTTGAACATCAGGTTGTCGATGAGCTGCTCTTCTGACAGCTCGAGATCCTTGCCGATTGTCTTGTAACGGACGTACTGTGCCGAGTGGCAGCCGGAACAATAATTCATGAAGTTTCGCGCACCGCGTTGCAGCGAGGCGATATTGTCGCGATCGATTTCGGCATCTTCCATCCGGGCCGAATCGCCAGCGGCGAGTCCTTGCGTCGCCGCGAACAGTGCCGCACACGAAACAATGCGCGCCCAACGCTTTGACTTAACCATGATACACCACCCTGTCTGGGACCGGCTTTGTTTTGTCGATCGTCGTGTAGTACGGCATCAGCAGGAAAAAGGCGAAGTAAATGACCGTAAATATCCTCGCCGAGAGCACGTACACACCCTCGGCGGGCATCGTCCCGAGCCACCCCAAGACGAGGAAACTGATCGTGAACAGGGCGAGCGCAGTCTTGTAGATCCAGCCGCGATAGCGAACGGACTTGACCCGGGCACGATCGAGCCAGGGAAGAAATACCGGCAGCAGAATTGCGCCTGCCATCAGGATCGCGCCCCAGAGCTTGTCGGGCACGGCGCGTAATATTGCGTAGAAGGGCGTGAAGTACCAGACCGGCGCGATGTGTTCCGGCGTCGCCGTCAGATTGGCCGGTTCGAAATTGGCATGCTCAAGGAAATAGCCGCCCATTTCAGGCGCGAAGAATACGACTGCCGAGAAGACCATGAGAAACACGATTATTGCGACCAGGTCCTTGCTCGTGTGATACGGATGAAACGCGACGCCATCCAGCGGGACGCCGTCGGCGCCCTTATGCTCCTTGATTTCGATGCCATCCGGATTATTCGATCCAACCTCGTGAAGTGCGACGATATGGACGAAGACCAGGGCGACCAAGAGCAGCGGCAGCAGGATGACGTGCAGCGCGAAAAAGCGATTCAACGTGATGTCCGAAATCGAGTAGTCACCGCGGATGATTTCTACGAGGGCTTCCCCAATCCACGGAATCGCGCCGAACAGCGAGATAATGACCTGAGCGCCCCAGTACGACATCTGTCCCCAGGGCAGCAGGTATCCGGCGAAGCCCTCGGCCATCAGCACGAAGAAAATCATCATGCCGATGAGCCAAATCAGCTCGCGCGGCTTCTTGTACGAGCCATACAGCATGGCCCGGAACATGTGCAGGTAGACGACGATGAAGAAGAACGATGCCCCGGTCGAATGCATGTAGCGAATGAGCCAGCCCCATTCGACGTCGCGCATGATGTATTCGACAGAAGCAAATGCTTCGTCGGCGGACGGCTTGTAATTCATCGTCAGGAAAATTCCGGTGACGAGCTGTATCACCAGCACGACCATGGCGAGGACGCCGAACACGTACCAGACATTGAAGTTTTTCGATGCGTAGTATTCGGTAGCGTGATACCGCATCGTTTCCAAAAGCGGGAAACGATCGTCGATCCAACGAATGAGTGCGTTTTGCGGCTTACCGACCTCGGCTTCTACCCTCGCCATTACGCTGCTCCTGTATCCTGTCCGATGAGAATCAGGTCGTCCCTGACGAACCTGTAGGGCGGAATTCTCAGGTTCGACGGCGCGGGCACGCCCTTATAGACGCGGCCGGCGAGATCGAACTTCGAGCCGTGACAGGGACAAAAAAAGCCGCCGCCCCAGTTTTCAGCGGGCCGTACCTCGAAATCCTCGAGCGGTGCGCAGCCGAGATGGGTGCACGAACCCTCTACGACGAGGTATTCGGGGCGCACGGATCGGTATTCGTTCGCGGCATAATCCGGCTGCTGCTCGGCGAGTGTTGATTCCGGGTCTCGAAGCTCGTCGGCGTTGTCGTCCAGCCGCTCGAGCATCGCCTCGGTGCGGCGCAGCACAAAGATCAGTTTGCCGCGCCAGAGCACGCGCACCAGCTCACCCGGTTGGATCGGACTCAGCGGAACTTCCACAGGGGCGCCGAGGGCCTGTGCACGGGCACTCGGTCTCAGCGACGCAAGAAACGGGATAGACGCCAAGCCGACTCCGGCGGCACCGGTAACCACGGTAGCCACGGTCAGAAAATGACGTCTGTTACGATCAATGCGTTCAGCGTCGTCTTCGTTCATCAGGCACTCCCATACGCCCGGCTGATCAGGGCATGCTAAACGCGGCTCGATTTGTCGCCAGCGCAATCCGGAACATCGTTTGATTCAACTGTGAATGGCTGTCTTGTCCCGGGCTTGCGTCGGCATCAGTCGCTACGTTTCAGTCACGGCCTAAAATCAGCACGTTTTTGCTTTATTTCGAAACTGGTAGATTTGCAGCAGGCCCGGTTTGTCGTCAGGATGACGACAGGTTCGGGACTGGGTGCGGAACCAACTCGGTATTATACACGGCAGGATTCGAGCTTGGCTAGGCATCATCAAAAAAGTCCAGATATCTCAGGGGCTTGCTATGGCAGCGTTGAAATCGGCAACCGCCTTCGTCGTCCAGTCGGTCGTCGCCGGTCTCGCCGTTGCGTTCGTTGTCGTTCTGCTGCGACCAGAGCTCTTGCTGCCGTCGCGCGATCTCGCAATCACGCCGGCGGCGAGTTATGCCGACGCCGTTGACCAGAGTGCGCCGGCCGTAGCAAACGTCTACACGAAGCGCCTCATGGAAGACATCTCCTCGCCAGACGAACAGCCGCGTTTTCGTGTCGACACCAGCTTCGGATCCGCCGTCGTCATCGATCCGGGCGGTTACCTCGTGACGAACTACCATGTCGTAGGAGCCGCCGCAGAACTCAGAATCCAGTTGAGCGACGGACGAATCGCGCGGCCCGATCTCGTCGGCGTCGATGCGGAAACCGATCTCGCTCTCCTCAAGGTCGACCTTGGCCCCCTTCCCGCGATTCCGCTGGGCCGGTCCGCCGATCTGCGTATCGGCGACGTTGTGCTCGCCATCGGCAATCCATACGGCCTTACGAAGTCGGTGACGCAGGGCATCGTCAGCGCTACGGGCCGGGGCCTGCTCGACCTGAACACCTTCGAAAATTTTATTCAGACAGATGCAGCCATAAATGCCGGCAATTCCGGCGGTGCGCTCGTCAACACGCGAGGCGAGCTCGTCGGCATCAATACCGCCGTGCTCGCGCAGGATCCGAGCACCGAAGGAATTGGTTTCGCGATTCCGGTAGACCTCGTGCGCGGCGTTGTGGCTGAGATCCGGGAGTTCGGGCGAGTCATACGCGGCTGGCTGGGCCTCCAGCCCGAGGACCTGTCGAGCGCGGAGCGAGAGCTGCGTGGCATTGCCGGAAACATCGGGATTCTGCTGGTCAACGTTTACGACGACGGGCCCGCAGATCGGGCCGGACTCGAGCGGGGTGACGTCCTACTCTCGATCAACGGCGAGCCGATTTTTTCACGCCGCCAGGCGCTTCTGCTGGTTTCGGGCACCGAACCCGGGGACGCCGTTACCATCGGGGCGATGCGCAATGGCGAACGTTTCGAGACCACTGTCGTTGCCGGGGAACGGCCGGACAACCTGTAGTCAAGGTCTTCACCGGGAATCCGGTTACGGGCGCCGGTCGAAGCGCCGGGCGGCCGGCTCGCCTGGTGCGCGCACTTCCTCGAAGTGACTCGAGCGCACACAGCAATGCCGCACATTCCTCACGGCCAACCGTTCGACCCGTCCGCGCGGCGCAGGTCAATACAGATCAGAGGCCATTCGCGAAAACGTGCTGTCAGCTCCGGCGAGGACTATTGGGAACGCGGCGGATCGACGCACCGAGCTGTCGCAGCTTTTCCTCGATACGCTCATAACCGCGATCAACGTGGTATACGCGGTCGACTAACGTCTCTCCCTGTGCTGCCAGACCTGCGATGACGAGACTTGCCGAGGCACGCAGATCCGTCGCCATAACCGGCGCAGCGGTCAATGCGGACACGCCGCTGCAGATCGCCGTATTGCCTTCAAGGCGAATGTCCGCACCCATGCGCTGCAGTTCCAGCACGTGCTGAAAGCGGTTTTCGAATACCGTTTCGGTGATCATCCCGGTCCCGTCGGCAATTGCATTAAGGGCACAAATTTGTGCCTGCATGTCCGTCGGAAACGCCGGATACGGCGCGGTTCGTATGTCGACGGATTGCGGCCGCCGTCCGCGCATGTCCAGCGTAATCCAGTCCGGACCGGTTCCAATTGCCGCGCCGGCCTCGCCGAGTTTAATCAGCACGGCTTCGAGCGTTTCGGGCGCCGCGTCCCGCAGCCGAATGCGACCGCCCGTGATTGCGGCAGCTACCAGATACGTACCCGTTTCGATTCGATCCGGAAGCACGGCGTGCTGGGTGCCGGAAAGTCTGTCGACGCCCTGAATCGTGATCGTGCCCGTGCCTGCCCCGCTGATATCTGCACCCATGCCGGTCAGAAAAGCCGCAAGGTCAACCACCTCGGGTTCCCGGGCGGCATTTTCGAGGACCGTTTCGCCGTCTGCGAGCGTTGCGGCCATCAGCAGATTCTCGGTGCCTGTTACGGTGACGGTATCGAAGATGATGTGCGCTCCTCGAAGGCGCTCGGCCCTTGCTTTAATAAAACCGTTTTCAACGACAACGTGCGCGCCCATGGCCTGGAGCCCTGCGACATGCAGATTGACCGGCCTCGCACCGATCGCGCAGCCGCCCGGCAACGACACATCGGCTTCGCCGAAGCGCGCAACCAGCGGTCCGAGCACAAGAATCGACGCGCGCATCGTTTTAACAAGCTCGTAGGGTGCCTCCCGTCTCGTCACCGTGCTTGCATCGACCTCGACATGCATGCGCTCGTGGACCGTCACCTGGACGCCCATGGTCTGCAACAGTGACAGCATGGTCGTGACGTCTCTGAGGTGCGGGACGTTGTCGACGACGACGGGCTCGCTGGCGAGCAACGCACCGGCAAGTATCGGCAGTGCCGCATTTTTTGCCCCGGAAACGGCAATCGATCCTTCGAGCGGCACCCCGCCTGTTATAAGCAGCTTGTCCAAAATGGCTCAACCGCCCTGCTGCTGCCATTCTGCCGGTGTCAGCGCCCGGATCGAGAGCGCATGGATCTCGTTGCCGACGAGAGCGCCCAGACTCCGATAGACCATCTGGTGCCGTTGGATCTGCCGCTTGCCTTCGAATTCCTGCGCAACGATCAAAGCCTCAAAATGCGTATTATCGTCGCTGACGACTTTCACAACAGCGTTGTCGAAGTCGGCCTCAATTAGCGTTGCGACGGCGGCAGGTTCCATTGCGATCTCGGCTGTTAGCGAATCACGAGTGTACCGGGATTAGGAAGGGCTTCCCATTGCGCGAGCCGGATTGTGTATGATAGCCCGCCGATACCGTCGCGCAGATCATGGATGCGACAGCGAATGACTAAAAACGCACTCGGATTGGCCCATGATCGCCGTCACGAGCGATTTTGACACAGGCTCTCAGCA
>JBFHXQ010000140.1:0-7764 GCA_041598895.1 Woeseiaceae bacterium
GCGCCGGAGCCGTATGCGGCGAGCATTGCCTCCATGTGATGGCCGGCGGTGGCGCAGACGAGGTCACCGCATTTCTCCGACAGTATGCGAGCAATGGGCTCCGCGTTTTCGCGGCGCAGGGCCTCGCCGGTCAGGATGACGACGCCGGTGTCGACGTCGTCCGGATGCAGCCTGGCGGCGAAATACGCGGCGTCGACGATCTCGCCCAGCGCACGTGCATCGATGAGCGTCTCGCTCGCGTATGGCGTCAGGCTGACCGGGGATTCGAACAGCGTCTCGCGTTCGACGACGAGATAGCGAGTCGACAAGTCGACGCCCTGGCGACGCAGGTGCACGCGCGAGAACAGGATCTGGGTGCCCGCCGAGCCGATATCGATGCCGACACTGGTCAATATGACGTTGTCGCGCTGCCACAGCGGATGTTCCTCGATCGGGCCCTCGTAGTCGGCGTGCACATGATGGCCGTCGTCGGGCGTGTGATCGGGATCGGGGTGATAATGCTGCACCGTGTTCTCCCTTCCGCAGGCACGCATAAACTTGCACGCGCGGGTCGCCCGCCGCAATGTTTATTGAAGATGTAACGGTTTTTCTTCGCTATACGTCGTCCATGCGCATTGCGCATGGCATAACATGGTTCGACAGGGCAACGAGCATCGTTCGCTGCGTCTTACGGTACCGGATGCAAAGGGGTCGCATTGAATTTCGATGAAGCCATCAGTAGGGCGCAGGCTTTGAGAGCGAATCTCGGCCAGATCGTCAAAGGGCACGAGGCGGGTCTCGACGCGACGGTGATTGCAGTTCTCGCGCGCGGGCATGTGCTGCTCGAATCCGTGCCGGGCGAAGGCAAAACGCTGCTTGCAACCGCGCTAGCAGCCTCGATCTCGGGCATATCGACGGGCCGCATATCCGGGCAGCCGACGCTGAAGCCGTCGGACCTGCTCGGCGCCGAAATCGTCGGGCGTGAGGCCAACAAGTTTCACTTATTGAAGGGACCGATCTTCAACAACATCGTGCTGTTCGACGAGCTGAATCGAACCGACCCGCGCACGCAGTCGGCGTTGCTCGAGGCAATGCAGGAATACCAGGTGACTATCGGCGAGACGGAGCATGCGCTGCCGCTGCCGTTCCACGTGATCGCAACGCAGAACCCGCTGTCGCATGAGGGCACGTGGGAGCTCGATGCCGCGGCGAAGCAGCGCTTCCTGGTCAAGGTCGAATGGCGTGCGCCGTCGCGGCGCGTCGAGTTCCAGATCGCGAGCGAGTCGAAGGCGTTTCTCAAGGAAAACATCGAGCGCCTGCGGCCCGCGTTGACGCTCGACGAGCTCGCGGAAATTCAGCGGCAGGTCGTGGGCGAAGTCGAGCTGAGCGACGACATTATTCACCTGATGAATGCAATCACGGTTGCGACGCGACCGACCGATCCGTCCTATCCGGCCGCGGAACTCGACGCCGCGGGCATCGGGCGCGAAGTCATCAGCATGAATGGCGGTGTGAGCTCCCGAGCGTCGAGTTTCTGGCCGCCGCTGCTGCGGGCGCATGCGCTCTTCAATGGCCGGCGCGAGGTCGTTCCGCTGGACGTGTTCGCGACGGCATACCCGATGCTGACACATCGCATCGAGACGAACTATCCCGTCAACATGAAGCAGCTGATTCATCTGATCCTGCGCGAGCGGGGCTATGCCTACCGCTAGCGTCGAGACCGCGGAAGCGATCCTCGACAGGCGCCGCCTGCACGCGCTCGGCGTGCTGCTGCCCATTCGCCTGAGCGGACTGTCGTTTTTCTCCGGCCGCCACCCGCTGGGCCGTGCGGGCGAGGGCATGCGCTTCCTGCGGACGCGGCCGTTCGAACCCGGCGAAGACAACCCGAGGGACATCGATCGGTTCAGCCCGCCGGGCGAACTCCTGGTTACCGAGTGGGAGGCCGAGGCTCAGGCCTCGGTGCTCGCGTACGCCGACGTCTCGGCATCGATGCGGTTTCCTCCACACGCCGCCCTCATGAATCTCGCATTGCTGCAGCTGACCTACTCGCTGTGGCGGGCGGGAGATCGCGTGCGCACGATTCTCTACAGCAAGGAGGCGCGAACCGTCGTCGAATCGCGCAACCTGAAGTCGCAGCTCGACAAGCTGATTCGGCACCTCGATACGGACAGTGAGCTGGCCGGCGAGGATGCGGTAGACGTGATGATGGAGCATGCGGCGCGGCGCCGCCGGCAGCGTACCGATCTGATTTTCATCATGTCGGATTTTCAGACGACGGTGGGCGGTGTCGATCAGGCCGATTCGCATTTATGGCACCGCGCGATACGTGCGGTTGCGACCGACGTCGTGCCGATAATCGTAAGCTTCGTGCTGCCGGAGGAGCAGCGGGGCGCGATCCGCTTTTGGGACGGCGAGCGATGCCGCCATGCGTTGACGCTGCTGACGCCGGCAAGAATCCGGCGTATCAATGCCGACGAATCGGCGCGCGTCGCCGGACTCGTGCGCTGTTTCCGCCAGCTCGGCATGGACCATATCGTGCTGCGCTCCGCGCACGACGTGTATCCAGAACTTGCAAAGCTCGCGAGATGGCGCAGGCAGCGCGTCTGACGCGGCGGCTGCAGATCGCGGCGGCCTGCGCGTGCCTGCTCGGCCCGGGGATCGCGGCGGCGGAATCGATTGCGCCGGAGGTGTACCGTGACGACGCGATGTCGATCCGGGCGGGGGTCAACGGCGCGGGCCCGGGACCGGTGCGTCTCGGCGAGGCGCTCAAGCTTGCGGTGGAGGTCCGTTACGATGCGAATTCTGTTTCAGTTCCGGTGCCGGGCGAGGCGTTGTTTACGTCGGCCTGGAACGGCGTACCGGGCATCGCGCTGCTCGATTGGCATGCGACGGGGGGCGCGAGTGCGGACGGCTCGTTCAGAAAAATTCGCGCCGAGTATCGCTTTCAGATAACGGCGTGCCCGAACGATGCACCGCTGTGTCCGGGCGACCGGCGCTATCGCCTGCCGTCATTCACGCTCGCGTATCGAAGCCACGGAGCAGCCTCGGACGAGGCCACCGATGTCCGGTTCACACCCTGGCCCGGGACGCTGACCGTGGACACGTCGATCGTCATGGACGATGAGGGCCAACTCGCCCCGTTCGAAACCTACTTTCCCGGCGGGGCTTATCCGAAACCGCTGGCCGTGCGCGACGGCACCGCGGCCTCATTGGTTACGGCCGGCTTCGCCCTGGTCATTCTCACCGGAGGACTGCTCATGTGGCCGTTTGGTTCACGCAAACAGAAGGGGCCCGACATGCGCGCGCCGCGCTGGCAGGTATTGCTGGACGAACTGCAGGGTGCCGACGCGGGCAACGACGCGCGATTCCTCGATGCGCTGCGGCGCTGCCTGGTCTGGTATTGCAGTGACGAGCTCGACATCGATCCGTTCCTGTGGCTGGATCTTGCCGAACCGGGAGAGGACGATGTCGTGGATCGCGGTCATCAGGAGCTGCACGCGCTGTTCGTAGAGCTGCTGCACAGTCCCGCCGGCAAATCGCCGGAGCTGCTGGCGGAGCTCAAGCGACTGACGGCGCCGGCGCAAGCGCAATAGTTCCGGGCGCGCAGTCGAGCCGTAGCGTATGACCCTGTCGAGTATCAGCGTCGGCACCTGGTGGCCGTTCGTGCTGCTCGCCGCGAGTCTCGCCGTGCTCGGATTCGCGTGGAGCCGAAAACGGGGCAAGCTGTTTCCTGACATCGCACTGCTCGCCCGCACGGCGCCAGCGCGCGGACTCCTGGACAAGCTCCCGGCACAGCTCGCGCTGCTCATCATTGCGCTGCTGATCCTGTCGCTGATGGATATCAGCGCTACGCGGCAAATCGACGTCGACCGCAGGGCCCGCGACTACCTGGTCGTCGTGGATACGTCACGCTCCATGCGCGAAAATACCGCGTTGCTGCGCTCGCGATTTCCACCGACCTATCCGCGCAGCGCCGATCTGTACGTGGGCCAGGCGGACGACCCCGCAAGTATTCCGCATCTCGGCCGCTACGAGGTCGCCCGCGAGAGCCTGCTGGATTTCCTTGTTTCGCGCAGGGACGTCGATCGCGTCGGGCTCATCTATTTCAACTCGCTGGTCTACCTGATGTCCGGATTTACCGCGAATTTCGAGTTCATCGAGCAGCAGCTCGCGGCGATGGACCCCTACGTCACGTTCGGAACGAACATGCGCTGGGCGCTGGAGCAGGCGCTGAATCTCGTCGAGCGCTATCCGGGTCGCAATCGCCGCGCGATCATCCTGTTGACGGATGCGGAGGCGCGCAACACGGAGTTCCTCAAGCAGCAGCTCGATCGCCTGCGGCGTCTCGACGTGCAGTTCTACCTGCTGTGGATAATGCCGCAGACGGCGGATGGTCAATCCCCGCTGGCCACCGAGTTCCTGCGCGCGGTTCGATCCTTTGGCAGCGTCTACACGATTGATGATTTCGGTGCGGGCTATCTCGACGACGCGCTCGAGGAGATCGCGGCGCTCGAGGACTACGCGTATCGCGAGGCCAGCCACGAGCGCGTCGACCTGTCACGGGCATTTTTTGCGGCCGCACGCTGGTTGCTTCTGGTCTGGATCCTGATGGTGGGAACGCTGTGGCTGCCGCTTAAGTTTATGACGTTTGACGAGCCGGTGCCGCGTCGTGATTGAACGGCTTGCAGGCAGGCTGCCGTATATCCGGCGCGTGTTTCTGATCATGGTGCCGGCCCTGGTGCTGGTGATGAGCCTGCAGGCCGCGGCGTTTTTCAGCCGCTACGCGCCCGATGTCAGGCAGGCGAATACGCGACTGTTCGACCTGATGGTGGAACGTGCCGACCGGAGCCGCTACCGGGGCATCGCGAATCAGATCGAGGCGCTGCGCAATTCCCTGCCCGCAACGCATCCGGCGCAGCAGAAACTCTCCGGTGCCTGGGACGCGTTCAGCAGCCATTTCACCGCGGCGCCGGGCGAGGCCATCAGCAACATGAGGGTCGACGTCGTGTCGCTGCGCCCGGCGTTCGGCCAGGAGGTCACGCGCCTGGACGGCCTGATGGAAGCTCTCGACGACCTCGACAGCGTGTACATTGACGACTGGCGGCCGCTTGCCCGGGCATTGACCGAGCCTCCGCTTTACCTGCGGCCGACCGCCGGTATCGTTCTGCGCCTAGCGGGCTACCGCGAGGCGGTCACGCTGAATCGCGCCCTGTATCTGGCACAGATCGGCGACATCGGCACGGCGCGGGTGATGACGGCAGGCCTGAACGCGTCCGTCGACGAGCCCGGGCTGCGGGCCGTTACCTACTATGTGCTCGCCCGCCTGCAGTTCGAGCTGTTCCGAACCACGCTCGAGGCCGAATACTATCGGCAGTCGCTGCAATACCTGCGGCAGAGCCTCGCGCTCGATCCCGGACACGAGCTGGCGATGCGCCTGCTCGATTACCTCCTGTCGCTCAGTGAGGCCGAGACCGTCCCGCAGTCCGCTGAAGGGCGTCCCGAGACGCCGTCAGAAGGCGAAGGCGCTGCGGTCTCCGCCGAGAAGCGAATTTTCTGAGCAGGGTTGCGATGTATATCGGATTCGCAGTTTTGGTTGTCGTTGCCCTGCTGGTTTACGCGTTTCGTTATCGCATCTGGTTGCATGCCGCCGTCGACCGGTCAGTCGTTGCGGTGCTCGGTGCGATGCTCGTGCTGCTCGTCGCGTCTGCCCGCAGCGACGACGCGCTCGAACGCGCCGCGGCGCCGGTGTTTCTCGCTGTCGCGGTCGACGTCTCGTTGAGCATGGGCACACGGCCGGACCCGACCGATGACCGCGGGGCCGGCACGCGACTCGAACGCGTGCAGCGCGTGTTGCTGCCGCTGCTCGCCGAGCTCGGCGCCGCGCCGCGCCCGGTGCTTGTCAGCGTTAATGCGTTTACGTCGAAGTCGGAGACGATTCTGGCCTGGGACGACGACCAGTCACTCGCCCGTGAAATTGTCGAGTACGTGCTGTCCACCGGATTGTTGACCGAGGCCGGCTCCGACATCGGCGCGGCGCTCGACGGCGTGGTGCCCCTGTTCGACAGTCTGCCTGCAACGTATCGAACGACCGGGCACGCGAAATACCTGATGCTCGTATCGGACGGGGAGCAGACGATTTCGCGGGCAAGCGCCGACGTGGCTATTGCGAAACTTCGCGAAGCCGGCGTGCGGATCATCAGCCTGCACGTCGGTCTTTCCGACCCGCGCGAGGGCCTGCCCGTGTACGATGACGACAGCGCGTTTCTCGGATTCGAAGATGTCGGCGGGCAGACGTTTTCGACGCCGGATCCGGAGCTCATGCGTGGCGTATCCGGGGAAGACCCGCGCGGGGGGCTGTTCATCAGGGCCGAAGAGGGGCGTGCGGTCCCGGAGATCCTCGAATTCATCGGGGTTGATACCAACCGGGGCGGCGTTGACCGGCTGCGGGTCGGCATCATTCTCGTATTATGGGGTCTAATCATGTTTGGTCTGTTGCGCTGGGCCTGGGCCTAGCGCGGAAGCGCCCTGCTGGAGGAAGTATCGATGACGCCTGCGCGAACACGACGTGTACCTGGATTGTTTCCTCTCGTCATGTTGTTGGTGATGGCGCCTGCGGTCGCACCGGGTCACGGCGGCGGGAACTGGAACGCGTTCACGATTGACAAAGTGAACGACACGGCTCGCGCACGCGTGCTCGACGTGCAGGCGCTGCTGTCCAACATCATTCGCGGCCGCGGCGCCGGGGATGGCTGGCCCCCGTCCGAGTTTCGGGTCAAGCGCGACGAGCTGATCACCGTCAAGGAGGAAGTCGACGAAATTCTGGAACATTACGTCATCGACGGTGTCAACGTGCAGGCTATGCAGGCGCTGCATGCCGAGCCGCGAGCAGGCCGCACCGCGGCCGCAAGTCGCGCGCTCGATGCGGGCATTGCGCTGCTGGAACACGCGGCGTCGCTGCCAGACCCGGACAAGGTCGTCGAGGATTTTTATTCGGGCGGCCTTGCGGCGCGCCTGTACGAGCTGCTCGAAGCCCACAGCGACCGCATGGACGTCTATGCAGCGCTCACAAAAAGCGATTGATCTTTTGGCCTGATGTGCGATTTGCGACAGTGCGATTCATTACGGCAGTAACGTTTGAGTGGGCATACAATCTTATGCGGTGCACACGACCGGAAGAATGCCGATGAGATATCGATGCACGGCTGCGTTTCATGCGTCCATACTTGGCGTATTGCTGGCGACTATCTTCGCCACGGCGGCTGCTCAGTCAGTCCGCGGGAATCTGCCGCCTGAGATCCTGCAATACGCGGATGTCGTTTACGTCAACGCGAAAATCATCACCCTCGACGAGTCCGAGATGAACTCCGACCCGGGCACGATCGCGGAGGCCATGGCGGTGCGCGACGAAATCATCATCGCGGTTGGCACCGATCGGCAAATCCTCGCAATGGCCGGGCCTGAAACGCGCATCGTCGACCTGCAGGGCAAGACCGTTTTGCCGGGTTTCGTGGAAAGTCACGTTCACCCGATGTCGGAGTCCGAGCGATTCGCGCGGGAGGAATTTCAACTTCGCACGACGCCCGAGGGTTACGTGCTGATGATGGACATCGCCGCTACGCCGGATGAAACCATGGCGAAAGTTGCCCGCGCGATGGATCTGCTGCTGTCGCACGCGACGCCGACGCCCGACGAGTGGCTCAACATCGAGCTCCTGCACGCGCCCGCACTGGGTTTCGCGTCGCCGGCATCGGTGTCGACGCTGATGAGTGCGCCGAAACTCTCCGA